>JBBREW010000333.1:0-3704 GCA_038225335.1 Rhodobacterales bacterium | reverse complement strand
CCGGTTCTTGTCGCGCGCGATGCGCCGATTTCGACGCTTGTGCCGGGTCTGTCCGGGACGATTTCGAACGACGGCATCGCTACCGGCAGCATTGATCCGCGTCTGGCGCAGGCGGCTGGTGTCGATACAGGGCTTGTCATTGATGTGCCTCTCGACATGGCGGCTGGCGATACCCCCGCCATTCAGGTCAGCGAACCGCCTGTGCCGGGTGTGCAGATCGTGGCGGTCCGGCCCGCATGGGTGCGCGTGCGCGCCGCCGACGATTCCATCATCTTCGAAGGGATCATGGACGCGGGTGATACCTTTGCCCTGCCAGCCACCGAAGAACCCGCCACCCTGCGCGTGGGCGAAAGCGGTGCTGTTTATTTCGCGGTCAACGGTCAGCATTATGGCCCGGCCGGACCGAACGGCGTCGTCACATCGAATGTGGCGCTGTCCGCTGACAGCCTGACCCAGACCTATGCGGTGGCTGACATCAACGGTGACGGCGACCTCAAAGCAATCGTGAACGTGGCAGAGGCTGTTGTCACGGAATAAACCCGTCTTGCGGTTGCTGGCGTGTTGAGGACAGCTTAGGTTACGTGCAACCGACCTCAACGAAAGCCAGCGCTTATGTCGTCGCTTCATTCCATCCGCCCCTGGCGCCAGATCGACCGCCGCAAAAGCCGTCAGATCATGGTGGGCAATGTGCCGGTCGGGGGCGATGCACCGATCACGGTGCAGACCATGACGAACACCCTGACCACCGACGTCAAAGCCACCATCGCCCAGATTCAGGCGGCGGCCGACGCAGGCTGCGATATCGTGCGCGTGTCTGTCCCCGACGAGGCCAGCAGCCGTGCCCTGCGACAGATCGTGCCAGAGGTCAGCGTGCCGATCGTGGCGGATATCCATTTTCATTACAAACGCGGGATCGAGGCAGCAGAGGCAGGTGCCGCCTGTCTGCGGATCAACCCCGGCAATATCGGTGATGAAAAACGCGTGCGCGAAGTCATCAAGGCCGCCAAGGACCACAACTGTTCGATCCGCATCGGCGTGAATGCCGGATCGCTGGAACGGCATCTGCTGGACAAATACGGCGAACCCACCCCCGACGCGATGGTAGAAAGCGGCATGGACCACATCAAGATCCTGCAGGACAACGATTTCCATGAATTCAAGATCAGCTGCAAGGCGTCCGACGTGTTCATGGCCGCCGCTGCCTATCAGAAACTCGCCGACCTGACCGACGCCCCCATCCACCTTGGCATCACAGAGGCGGGCGGGCTGATGTCCGGCACGGTGAAATCGGCCATCGGCATGGGCAGTCTGTTGTGGGCGGGGATCGGCGACACGATCCGCGTCAGCCTGTCCGCCGACCCGGTGGAAGAGGTCAAGATGGGGTTTGAAATCCTCAAATCGCTGGGCCTGCGCCATCGCGGGGTCAATATCATTTCCTGCCCCAGCTGTGCCCGGCAAGGGTTCGATGTCATCAAGACGGTCGAGGCGCTGGAAAAGCGTCTGGAACACATCAAGACACCGATGAGCCTGTCGATCATCGGCTGCGTGGTGAACGGACCGGGCGAGGCGCTGATGACCGATGTCGGGTTCACCGGCGGCGGCAACGGGTCCGGCATGGTCTATCTTGCCGGTCGGCAAAGCCACAAGCTCGGCAATGACGCGATGATCGACCACATCGTCGCACAGGTGGAACGCAAGGCGGCGGAACTGGATGCCGCCGCCGCCGCAGACCAGCCTGATGTCGTCCTTACCGCGTAACCCGTCATGCCAGCCGGTGTAACGCCCGGCTGGCGCGTCCGCATCGCGGATTGGTTGGTGCTGCCCTATGACATGGCCGCGATCAAACGCGTCGATGCGTTTTTCCAAAGCACGAATTATGTCCGCACGACGTCACTGCTGCTGGTCTGTCTGGCCGTTCTGACCGTCTATCCCGACATGACACTGGTGGCTTTGATCGTGGCCCGGATCCTGGGGATCATCGGTCAGGCAGCACTGGTTTCGCGTCTGCCCGACAAGGTGGGTGGGCGCGGACTGGCGCTTGTCAGCGCATCGACCCTTGCTGTGGGGGCACCCTATATTCTGGGCTGCTGGTTCCTGTGGGCCAGCCCGCAAGCACCGCTTCAGATCACGGCGGCCTTTGCCCTGTGTCTGGCGATGATTGATACGGTTTGCGGGCGTCGGGGGGACAAGGTCCTGTTTGCCTGCGACAATTTTCTGATCGCGATCGGCTGCATCGGTTTCCCCGTTCTGTCCTATGCGGTCGGCCGCAGTCCGGACGAGGTGTTTCTTGTGGCAATCGTGGCCACGATGAGTTTCGGGTTCTTTCTGCACAGCGCCATCGACGTTCTTGCGACGCGCGATGCGTTGCAGACCGCAAAACTGCGCCAGTCAGAACAGGCCAAGACAGAGGCTCTTGGGCGTTTGACCGGCGGGGTGGCGCATGATTTCAACAACCTGCTGACGGTCATTCTGGGCAATCTGGACCTGTTGCACCACACATCCGACCCCGCGGAAAACGACGTCCTGCTGTCAGAGGCGCGCATGGCCACCAAACGCGCAGCACAGGTCACGGCACAGTTGCTGGCCTATTCGCGCCATGCCCCGATGCGGCTGGAACGGTTTGATATCGTGGACAGCCTGCATGATCTGGAAACGCTGCTGGCGCGTCTGCTGCCGGCAAAGGTGACGCTGAACGCGCGCTGTCTGGACGCGACACTTAACGTGACGCTGGACCGGGGGCAATTCGACGCGGTGGTGCTGAACCTGTGCATCAATGCCCGCGATGCCTTGCCCGATGGGGGCAGCATTCTGGTGCGGGCCATGGCCGAACATGTGTCGCAACCGGTCTATGCCACGTCGGCCGGCAGTCTGCCCAACGGGATTTATGTCAGGATAGAGGTCGAGGACAACGGCACCGGCATGACCGACGACGTCCTGAGCCGGGTTTTCGAGCCTTATTTCACCACCAAGGCCAAAGGGCATGGCGCGGGGATGGGATTATCCATGGCCCGTGGTTTCGCGGAACAAAGCGGTGGCCTGCTGGACGTGCGGTCCGTCGAAGGGGTGGGCACGATTGCCACGCTGTTGGTGCCAGCTGCCGCACCGGACGTCTGACGCGGCCAGCGACCCCTGATCAGCCGCGCAACCGATCCACGATCTGCTGCAACTGGGCCGCCGGGACATAGCCGCGCACCATCTGGTTTTCGACCACAAAGGTCGGCGTGCCGTTGACCTGCAAGGCTTGACCCAAGGCACGGTTTGCATCGATCCGGCGCATGATTTCCGGATCATCGAGCCGCGCCATGATCGCATCACCGTCAAGGTCCAGTGTCTGTGCCAGTTGCATCAACGTCTCTGTCGTGATGTCGCCGTTGAAGCTCATCAATGTGTCATGCACGGCCTTGTAGGCGTCGTCGCCGCCGACCAGCTGGGCCGCGATGGCGAATTGTGATCCCAGCACGGATTGTTCGCCAAGGATCGGAAATTCCTTTACGATCAGACGGATATTGCCGTCGGCGGACAGCAGGCTCTCGACCTCTGGGAAGGCGCGTTTGCAATAGCCACAGCGGTAATCCATGAATTCGACGACCGTGATGTCACCGTCGGGATTGCCGCCGACCCATGAAAACCCGTCATCGGTCAGGGCCGCGGCATTGGCGGCCACCAGATCTTCGTCGGCGGCAGCAGCGGCTGCGTCCTCTTGG
>JBBREW010000332.1:0-3709 GCA_038225335.1 Rhodobacterales bacterium | reverse complement strand
GACAGGGCGCGCAGCAGGCCAAGGGTCACTGTCGTCTTGCCGCTGCCCGACGCGGGGGCTGCGATGATCAGGCCCGGCATGGGCGGGGGCAGTGCGCGATCATGCGCTTTCAGCCGGGCGGCCCCGGCCAAGGGGGTCAAGATCGCGGGGGGCCGCACCTGCGGCCATGCCTTGCCAGTCCAGCACCTGCCGCATCAGCACCGATTGTCCGACGCAGATGATGGCGGGCGGTTCCAGCCCGCTGGCCGCGATATCGTCGACGACACGGCCAAGGGTGGTTTCCAGCACCTGCTGGTCAGGGGTGGTCGCTGTGGTGACAACCGCCACGGGTTCCGCAGGACTGCGCCCTGCGTCCAGCAGATGTTGCGCGATCCGGGCGATATGCTTCATCCCCATATAGATCACGATCACTTGCGAACCCTTTGATATACTGGTCCAATCCAATGAACTTGGGGTGTTGCCGCTTTGATCGTGACCCGTGACAAAGGTGACGGACTGGTTCACGTCGCGGTGGGTGACGGGGATGCCCGCATAGGCAAGGCCGCCGATCCCTGCGCTGATGCCGGGGATGATCCGCACCATGACGCCGTGTTGCACCAGTGTCTGCGCCTCTTCTCCGCCGCGGCCGAACACAAAGGGATCGCCCCCTTTCAGCCGCAGGACCCGCTTGCCGGCGCGGGCCAGATCAACCAGTTGCAGGGAAATGTCGCGTTGTTTTGCTGATGGTTTGCCGCCGCGTTTGCCTGCGTAGATGCGCGTCGCCTGCGGTGCCCAGTCCAGAATCGCCTCTTGGACCAAGGCATCATAGATGACGACATCGGCCTGCCGTAGCGCGTTGAGGGCGTGCAGGGTCAACAGGCCCGGATCGCCGGGCCCGGCACCGCACAGCCACACCCAACCGGGTTGCATGACTGGCCAGTCAAAGGCCGGAAGGGGGGCGGTATGGGTCATGGCGGCACTTATGACCCGAAGCCCGCGCCTTGAAAAGCGGTGAAGCAGCATTTGCATTGACGCAGCCCGGCGTTAGGGTCGCGGCATGACACGCAAGCCCGATGGACCCCTGCGCCGTGGCTGGACCACGGGTGCCTGCGCTACGGCCGCGACGCGTGCGGCCTTGATGCGGCTGTGGGGCGGTGCCTTTCCCGATACGGTGACCATCACCCTGCCACGCGGAGAGATGCCGACATTCGCCATAGCGCACAGCGATGCGGGGCCGGGCTGGGCAGAGGTGGGCATCACAAAAGACGCAGGCGACGATCCCGACGTGACCCACGGTGCGCTGATCGTGGTGCGGGTCACGCCGCATCCGTCCGGCATCGTGTTTGCGGCAGGCGATGGGGTTGGCATGGTGACAAAGCCCGGCCTGCCCATTGCGGTGGGCGAACCCGCGATCAACCCGGTCCCCCGGCAGATGATGGCCGAACAGGTGACGGAACTGGCGGCGGCCTTTGGTCAGCCGCCCTGCGTCCGCATCACCGTGGCGATCCCCGGCGGGGCGCAGATCGCGCTGCGGACCTGGAACCCGCGTCTGGGCATCGCCGGGGGTCTGTCGATTCTGGGGACCACGGGGGTCGTGCGTCCGTTTTCCTGTGCCGCCTGGATCGCATCCATCCACCGCGGCATTGATGTGGCCCGCGCTAGTGGACTGACCCATGTCGCAGGCTGCACCGGTGCCACGAGCGAGCGGGTCGTGCAGGCGCTGCACGGGTTGCCGGATCATGCCATGCTGGACATGGGTGATTTCACCGGGGGCATGCTGAAATATCTGGCCAGGCATCCGGTGCCGCGCGTCACGATCGGCGGCGGCATCGGCAAGATGACGAAACTGGCCCAAGGCGCGCTGGATCTGCATTCGGCCCGGTCGCAGGTCGATTTCGCCGATCTCGCGCGGCGCAGCGGGTGTCCGGCGGTGGCAGAGGCGAATACGGCCTTGCAGGCCTATGATATCGCGGGCAAACCCCTTGCACAGGCCGTGGCGGATGCGGCGCTGGCCGTCGTCAGCACAAGGTTCGGAGGCGCGATGACATTCGATATTGTGGTCATCGACCGGGCGGGTGCTGTGCTGGCGCAGGCGGGTGCCAGATGATCCTGCTGCTTGCGGGCACGGCAGAGGCGCGGATGATTGCAACCGATCTGGCGCAGGCCGGGATCGCCGCGGTGGCGTCGCTGGCGGGGGCCACGGCGCGGGCCGCTGACCTACCGTTGCCGACGCGGGTTGGCGGGTTCGGTGGGGCTGACGGGTTCACGGCCTATCTGGACACGGCGGGGATCACCGCCGTTCTGGATGCCACGCATCCTTTTGCTGACCGCATCACCCAACGCACCGCGCAGATCTGCCGCAACCGGGGTCTGCCTTATCTGTGTCTGCTGCGACCGCAGTGGCAGGCAGGACCGACCGACGACTGGCGCGACATCGCCCGCGAAGAATATGCCGCTGCCTACATTCCTCAGCAGGCGACGGTGTTTCTGGGGACCGGACGCCAGACCCTTGCGCGCTTTGGCAATCTGGAAGGAAGGCGTGTGATCTGTCGTCAGATTGATCCGCCGACAGCACCCTTTCCCTTTGAGGGCGGAGAGTTCCTGATCGGGCGGCCGCCGTTTTCCGTGGTGCAGGAAATGGATCTGTTCGCGGCCCTTGGGGTCGACTGGATCGTGGTCAAGAACGCGGGGGGTGCGGCAAGCCGGACAAAACTGAAGGCAGCGGCGGAACTGGGCATCCCTGTGCTGATGATCCGCCGCCCGCCGCCGCCCGATGCCCCGACCGTGGCGACCGTGGCCGATGCCCTGCACTGGGCGCTGTCGCTGTGACGAACGCTGGGGCAGATCATCCGCAGGGCCGCCTGATCCTGACGCCCGATTGCGTGGCCGAAGGTGCCGCATGGCTTGCGGGGCAAGAGCCGCGTTTTGCCATGGCGCTGGATTTGACCGGGCCCTTGCCGTTGCGGCGGCAGGCGGACGGGTTCGGGGCGCTGGTGTCGGCGATCTGCGGCCAACAGGTCAGCGTGGCGGCCGCGGCGGCGATCCACGGGCGGTTGGTGGCCGCAGGCATGACCACACCGGACGCGGTGCTGCGTGTCGATGTCGAAGACCTGCGCACCCTTGGCCTGTCGCGGCCAAAGGCGCGGTATGTGCAGGCGCTGGCGCGGGCAGGGATTGATTACGACGCGCTGCGCCATATGCCGACCGACGCGGTGGTGACAACGCTGGTGACGGTGCCGGGTATCGGTGTCTGGACGGCAGAAATCTATGCCATGTTCAGCCTTGGCCGCGCCGATGTCTTTGCCGCCGGCGATCTGGCCTTGCAGGAAGGCGCGCGGTTGCTGTTCGATCTGGACGCGCGTCCGGCCCCTGCGGCCTTGCGCGCGATGGCGGCGGACTGGTCGCCGTGGCGGTCAGTTGCGGCAGGACTGCTGTGGGCCTATTACGCACATGTCAAAACACGGGAAGGAATCCGATGACACGCGCATTGAACGCGGGACGCAAGGCGCCCGCATCCGGTGAGGTCCGCGCCGCAGTGGTGTTCCTGCATGGCTATGGCGCGAATGGCGCTGACCTGCTGGGTCTGGCCGATCCGCTGGCCGACCACATGCCGGATACGCTGTTTGTCGCCCCCGACGCCCCCGAAGACTGCGCAGGATCGCCCATGGGGTTCCAGTGGTTCCCCATCCCCTGGATCGACGGCAGTTCAGAGGAAGAATCAGAAGCGGGC
>JBBREW010000331.1:0-3716 GCA_038225335.1 Rhodobacterales bacterium | reverse complement strand
GTTGTGCGCACAGATCAGCACGTTCGTCGCACCGGTCGTTTGCGTGATCCTGCGCAACAGCGTCGCCGCCGATGCGTTGTAAAGGGCCGCGTCAAACTGCACCTGTGCCTGTTGTTCAAGGCCCGTGAGCAGATGCGCGACCGTCTTGCGTGTGCGGGTCGCATCCGATGACACGATCAGGTCCGGCACGATCCCCTTGCCCCGCATCCACCGACCCAAGGCTGTCGCGTTTTCCACCCCCCGGTCCGTCAGCCCGCGGTCATGATCGGCAAGCAGGGGATCGTCCCAGCCGGATTTCGCATGCCGCAGGATCATCAGGGTCAGGGTCATGGTGTCAATCCTGCCGCGATTTGACGCGGGATTCACTGGACCGGATAATTGACCCGGCCCCGTGTTCGGTGAAGAGTTCCAGCAGCGACGCATTGGGCAGGCGGCCGTCCAGAATGACCACGGCGCGCACGCCTTCTTCGATGGCTTTCAGGGCGGTTTCGACCTTTGGGATCATGCCCCCTGCGATTGTGCCATCCGCAATCAGGGCGCGGATCTGGTCGGGGTGCAGCTGGGTCAGGATCTGTCCGTTCGCATCCTTGACCCCTGCCACATCGGTCAGCAGCAGCAGGCGGTCCGCCTTTAACGCGCCCGCAATCGCACCGGCGGCAGTGTCGCCGTTCACGTTGAAGGTTTCCAGAAAATCCATGCCGGTCGCGACAGGTGCCACGACGGGAATGATCCCCGCACGATAAAGATCGCGCAGCACCTGCACGTTCATTTCCACCGGGCGGCCGACAAAGCCCAGTTCCGGATCGTCGGCTTCTGCCACCATCAGGTCGTCGTCCTTGCCGGACAGACCCACGGCGCGCCCGCCTTCGTCCATGATGGCCTGCACGATGCGCTTGTTCACCAAGCCTGTCAGGACCATTTCCACGACCTCGACCGTGGCTTGATCGGTGACCCGCTTGCCGCGGATGAATTTGGATTCGATCCCTAAGCGGTCCAGCATTTCGTTGATCATCGGACCACCGCCATGCACGACAACCGGGTTCATGCCGACCTGTTTCATCAGCACGATGTCGCGGGCAAATTCCGCCATGGCATCCGCATTGCCCATGGCATTGCCGCCGAATTTCACGACGACGACCGCGCCGGAATAGCGTTGCAGATAGGGCAGGGCCTCTGACAATGTCCGCGCCGTGGCGATCCAGTCCCTGTTCATGTTCTGCGTCCTCATTACTGTCCCCCGGGTCACCGTGTCGCAGGGATAGCCGAGCGGGCGCGCACGCTCAAGCGGCGATCACGCCACCTGGCGGTCACGGCTCCAGGGTGGCGATGATCGCGCGCAGGGTTTCGATGCCCTCGCCTTTTTCGGAACTGGTCAGGATCATTTCGGGATAGGCGGCAGGATGTTTGGCCATCGCCGTGCGGGTGGAGTCCAGTGCCGCGTCCAGTGCATCACCTTTGACCTTGTCCGTCTTGGTCATGACGACCTGAAAGGTGACGGCAGCGCGGTCCAGCAGGGTCATGATTTCTTCGTCCACCGCCTTTGCGCCGTGGCGGGCGTCGATCAGCACAAAGACCCGGCGCAGGGTCGGGCGGCCCTGAAGGTAGTTTTTCAGCAAGGCCTGCCATTTGGCCACGACCGCGACAGGCGCATTGGCAAAACCATAGCCGGGCAAATCGACGACATAGAGGTCGCCTGCGGTGAAGAAGTTGATTTCCTGCGTTCGCCCCGGCGTGTTGGACGCACGGGCCAGCCCCTTGCGCCCCGTCAGCGCGTTGATCAGCGATGATTTCCCCACGTTGGACCGCCCGGCGAAACAGACCTCCATCCGGTCGGCGGGGGGCAGGCCGTCCATGGCGACAACCCCCTTGAGGAAGGTCGTCTCTCCCGCGAACAGCAGGCGTCCGGTTTCAAGGGCATCGGCGTCCGGGGTTTCGACGGGGGGGAAACGCAGTTCCATGACAGGTGCCTTTTCAATGCGGAAAGGGGGCGGTTTGCCCGCCCCCTTTGGTCACTGTGGTTGGGTTATTTCGCCTTGGGCTTTGACGGGCTGTTGGCGGCTGCTGCGGCGGTCGCGGCGCGTTTTTCCTTGCGGCGTTTGAATGTCGACTTGATGTTGCCAAACACGTCCGGTTTGGCGCCGTGGCTGCGCATGATGATATACTGCTGCCCAAAGGTGATCGTGTTGTTGGTGATCCAGTAGAGAACCAGACCGCTGGCAAAGCTGCCCAGCATGAACATGAACACCCATGGCATCCAGGCAAAGATCATCTGCTGCGTGGGATCGGTGGGGGCCGGGTTCAGTTTCTGCTGCAACCACATGGAAATGCCCAGAAGGATCGGCAGCACGCCCAGCGACAGGATGAAAAACAGGCTGCCGGGTTCCGGCGTCGCATAGGGCAGCAGGCCGAACAGGTTCAGGATCGACGAGGGATCAGGGGCCGACAGATCGCGGATCCAGCCGAACCACGGGGCGTGGCGCAGTTCGATCGTGACGAAGATCACCTTGTAAAGCGAGAAGAAGATCGGGATCTGGATCAGGATCGGCAAACAGCCCGCCGCCGGGTTGACCTTGTTTTCCTTGTAAAGCTTCATCATCCCCTGCTGAAGCTGCTGGCGGTCATCGCCTGCGCGCTCTTTCAGCTTTTCCATCTCTGGCTGAAGCTCTTTCATCCGCGCCATGCTGACGTAGGATTTATAGGCCAGCGGCAGGACCAGCAGTTTCAGCACAAAGGTCAGCGCGATGATCGACCAGCCCATGTTGCCGATCAGCAGGTTCAGGTGGTGCAGCACCCAGAAGATGGGTTTTGTCAGGAAAAAGAACCAGCCCCAGTCGATGCTGTCGATGAACCCGGTGACGCCGGCCTGTTGATATTCGCGGATCGCGTCCCATTCCTTTGCACCGGCAAACATCTGCGTGGTGACGGTCGTGGTACCGCCTGCGGCGACGGTGCGGGCGTCCTGCACCGCTTCGGCCTGAAAGATGTCGCGGCCGGGATAGTATTTCGCGGTGGACCGGAACGCCGATGTCTGGTCGGGGATGATCGTCGTCATCCAGTAGTGGTCGGTATAACCGATCCAGCCGGCTTGCGTGACGTCCAGCCGTTCGGCGTTGGTGCCTTCGCGGTCATCGACCTCGAAATCGACCATGTTCTTGTATTTGACTTCTTCCAGCGTGCCGTCGGTCATGCGGACCAGACCTTCGTGCAGGATAAAGAAGTTCTGCAGGTCGGACGGTGTGCCTTCCTGACGCAGCAGGCCGTAGGGGCGCAGGCTGATCGGGGCGGTGCCGGTGTTCTCGACGCTTTGGTCGATGCTGAACATGAAACGGTCATCGACCGACACGCGGTTGCGGAAAATCTGGCCTGCGCCATTGTCCCATGCGAGTGTGACGGGGGTTTCGGGCGTCAGGGCATCGCCGTCTTCCAGCGTCCACAGCGTATCCGGGCCGGGCACCGCATCGGCGGCTACGCCGTCCACCCCGGTCCAGCCAAAGGACGCGAAATAGGCGTCCGGCGTGCCAGAGGGCGACAGCAGGGTGACGGTGGGCGAATCCGCTGCGATGGTTTCGCGGTACTGCGTCAGTTTCAGATCGTCGATCCGGCCCCCCAGCAAGGACAGGGTGCCATCCATCTCCGACGTCCGGATCGGAATCCGCGGGGCGTCGGCGGCAACGTCAGTGGGGGCCGCAACGCCGCCTGCGGGGGCCGCATCGTTT
>JBBREW010000330.1:0-3717 GCA_038225335.1 Rhodobacterales bacterium | reverse complement strand
CCGCCGAAAGGGCGTGCGGGGCGGGGCCGCGATATGGCGGGCGCTGCCGTCAGGGTCAAAGGCGACGGCCGTGTCAAAGCGGCTGCCATCGCGGCGCACCGCATCATAAAAGCAGGTCGCCCCGGCCTGCGTCGGATAGCGCCCCCAGGTCCAGAAATCGAAATCGGATTCCAGAGCACGTGTACCGAAGTTCGCATCGAAATAGCCGTGGCCGGACCATTGCCAGCCTTTTGATTCGAGTGCGACGGTGATGTCGCTGATGGGCGCAAAGGGCCGCCAGATATGCGCGCCATCCGTGCTGAGTGGCAGTTCCACCCCGGTGACCGCGCGCGGCGTGATCGTGATCGTGCCACAGACACGGCCGATGACGGGGGGGCCGCTGATTTCATTGATGGTGATGACCAGTGAGTGCCCGGTCCAGTGCATCTGCGACGGGCCGACGGTCAGCGTGTCGGCACTGGTCGAAAGCGCGGCGCGGCCCCGGTCGGTCATCGTGAAACGCCCGCCAGGGCCATAGGTCGCCACATTGATGCAGCAATGGTTCGCGGGGTCCTTGCGGCCGGACCACGCATACCACGGGCTGAACACGGACCCGATGAAGCCTATGACGGAAACGGCCTTCTGCCCGTCGTTGCTGATCCCATCGACGTACCACCAGGCATAGCCGTCCGGCGGGACGTCGAGGTTGAAATAAGGTCGGTCAAGATCGCCGCGGCCGCATGCTGGCCGGAGAGTGTGGCCATCGGCACCCCCGCCCCCGGATGCGTCCCGCCCCCGCACAGGTAGAGCCCCGGCATCGGGGTGCGGGCGCGGGGTCGTTTCAGCGCCGCTGTCAGTCCCTGCGGGGATCGCCCGTAGAGGGAACCGCTGCTCCCCGGAAAGAGGGTCGCGAAGGTGTCCGGCCCGGTCACCGTGACCGGCCCCGGCGAGAACGTCAGGCCGAACTGGCGGAGCCGGTCGAACATCAGGCTTTGGCATGGGAAATCCTTTGGTAGCGCAGAGGTGGCAAGCGGGGCCGCGTTGCGGATGATCTCGAATCGCTGCAAGGCATCGACGGCCACCGCTGCGTGATCCTGCGCACACAGATACAGGGTGGCGTCCTGCGGCACCTCACCCTTGGCGATGGCCGCAAATTCCGCGCCCGCGTCGTCGGCAAAAAAGACCGTGTGATGGGCCAGTTCAACGCCGGACGGGACGGCGGCAAAGCTGGCCACATGCGCCGACAGGCTGCGGGGGAACACCGAAGCCGGGGTGACAGTAGCCCGGGGCGCCGGGCCAAGCAGCCCCTGATGCAGGGCCTGCGGGTCGCCGTTGAACAGCACGATATCGGCGGCGATGAACCCGGCATCGGTATCGACGCCGCTGACGCGCCCGTTTTGCCTGACGATCCGCCGCGCGGGCGTGTCATAGCGAAACTGTGCCCCTTTGTCGCCTGCAAGTCGCGCGATTGTCGCGGCAAGGCTGTGCAGACCACCGTCCACCGTCCAGACGCCGCGGGCCTCTGCGGCCCAGATCAGCGATAAAAGCGCGGGTGACGCCGCAGGATCACCGCCGACGTAGGTCGCATAGCGGGAAAAAAGCTGCGCCAGTCGCGGATCGCGGAACGATGTGGCCGCCAGACGGGCCAGCGTTTGATGCGGGGCCATGTCAGCCAGCAACGCAGGCTGGCGCAGGACCCGCGCGATCAGCCGGGCCTGTGACGGGGCAGGGTCGTGCATCATCGGGTCCTCAAACGCGGCCATCAGCCGGGCGGCACGGGCGGAATAGCGGCGGAAATCATCGACGCTTTTTGCGCCAAAGGCCTGTGCGATCCGGGCGGCGCTGTCATCGGGATCGGCCATCAGGTCCAGCCTGCAGCCGTCGGACCACAGGTGCCGCGCCAGCGTCTGCAGCGGTCGCAGGGTGACGTGTTCATCCAGCACAAGCCCCACATCGGCGAACAGCCTGTCAAACACGGGCTTCAGCGTCAGCACGGTCGGCCCAGCATCGACAGGCCCGGCAAGGGTCGGCACGGTCCGCATCTTGCCGCCGGGGGCTGCATGCTGTTCCAGCACCGTCACAGCGCAGCCCGCATGGGCCAGCCGCAGGGCGGCGGACAGGCCCCCGATGCCTGCACCGATGACAATGATATGGGCCGGTGCCTGCATGACGTCTCCTTGATGGGCAGTGTTGACAGATATTCCAAATGTGTCCAGTCTGGTTTACACGCCATTGTCTAAATTGGTTTACAGTTTTGAGGGAAGATCACCATGCGTCTGGCCGACCGGATTGATGCTGCCGTGGCTGCTGCCGTGCGCACAGGGCAGGGCGGTGCTGCACCCGCGCGATTGGCTGCGGCGCTGAATTACGCGGTCACGCCCGGCGGCGCGCGCATCCGGCCCACTATTCTGTTGTCGGTTGCGATGGCCTGCGGCGATGATCGTCCGGCGCTGGCCGACACGGCCGCTGCGGCGCTGGAACTGATCCATTGTGCGAGTCTGGTGCACGACGATCTGCCCTGCTTTGACAATGCGGACACGCGGCGGGGCAAGCCTGCGGTGCACCGGGCGTTCGGCGAACCTTTGGCCGTGCTGACCGGCGACAGCCTGATTGTCATGGGATTCCAAATACTGGCGCGGGCCGCACAGCATGGTCCGGACCGCGTGGTGGCGATGATCGACGTGCTGGCGACGCGCACCGGCATGCCCTTTGGCATCTGTGCCGGGCAAGGCTGGGAAAGCGAGCCGCAGATCGACCTTGCCGCCTATCACCGGGCGAAAACCGGGGCGCTGTTCATCGCGGCAACGCAGATGGGTGCGATTGCGGCCGGTCAGGATGGAGAGCTGTGGTGCGACCTTGGCGACCGGATCGGAGAGGCATTTCAGGTTGCCGACGATCTGCGCGACGCGCTGTGTGATACGGCGCAACTGGGCAAGCCCGCAGGTCAGGATGATCTGCACGGCCGACCCAATGCGGTGGCGCAGCTGGGTGTCAGCGGTGCCGTCGCCCGGTTCGACGCCGTTCTGGCCGCCGCGATTTCATCGATTCCGTCCTGCCCGGGAGAGGCCGCATTGGCGCATATGGTGCGCACCTATGCGGACAAACTGGTCCCCGCCGTGGCCCGGACCGTCGTGCCAGAGGCATGACCATCGGCCTGCAACGGGTCAGCCCCGGCCCCCGGGTCAGTCTGCGCCAGCGGGTGTTGCAGCGGATTGCCGATCCCGCGTTTCAGGCCCGTGCCGCCCGCATCCCGCTGTTGCGGCGGCTGGTCCGCCGTGAAGGCGAGGCGATGTTCGATCTGGTCGCGGGGTTCTGCCACAGCCAGATCCTGCTCGCGCTCGTGCGGCTTGAAATCCCGGCGCGGCTCCTTGATTCCCCCACCGATACCGGAACCCTTGCGGCGCTGGCGCGCATGCCGGCGGATCGCATGGCGATCCTGCTGGATGGCGGTGCGGCGCTGGGGCTTTTGTCCGGGTCGGGCGATTCGTGGCGGCTGACCCTGCGGGGGGCGGCCCTTGCCGGTGTGCCCGGCCTGCAGGGGATGATCGCGCACCACGATGTGCTTTACCGCGACCTTGCAGATCCCGTCGCATTCTTTCGCGGTGACGTGGATACCGAACTTGCGGCGTTCTGGCCTTATGTCTTTGGCGCGGATGGCGCGACGGACCCACAGGTCACCGCGACCTATTCGGCGCTGATGGCGGACAGTCAGGTTCTGGTGGCGCAGGACACGATTGC
>JBBREW010000329.1:0-3720 GCA_038225335.1 Rhodobacterales bacterium | reverse complement strand
TCGGCAAAATGCGCCTGATGGAACCAGAAGGCGGTGGCAAAGCCGGAAAATGACATGACCGCCGGGATCAGGGCCCAGAACATCGGGTGACGCAACGCGTCGCTGCGGGTCCAGTGGCGCCCGTGCATCCCCGTGGCATTCTGTTCGATCGCCACCGCCTGTGGCGTCCGTTCCAACCGCAGCAGGCGATACAGAACCAGCGAGGCCATCAGACAGAACACGGAAAACCCGATCCACAGCAAGCGCCAGTCGATCATGGTTTTCAGCCAGACCATCAGCAGGGGCAGGGCTGCTTCTCCTGCCATGAAACCAAAGGCGGCAAAGGCCAGCGCGCGGCCGCGTGTGGCGATGAACCAGCGCGACATCGCCACCGCTGACATATGGCTGGCCATGCCCTGACCGGTGAACCGCAGGGCAAAGATCACGACCGGTAGCAGGACCGCCACGGGGTTCAGCGCCATGAACAGACAGGCTACAGCCAAGGCGATCACGACAGCAATGCCGAGGGTGCGGACGCGGAACCGGTCGGCCAGACCCCCCGCGGCCACCATGCCAACGGCAGAGGCCCCGGTGCCGACCATGTAGATCAGCCCCCATTGCCCGTTGGTCAGCCCGTAATCCGCCCGGATTTCCGCACCGAAGGCCGCGATGAAAAAGGTCTGCCCAAAGCTGGACAGGAACGTCAGCAACACACCGACAGCCAGAAACGGGGCATTGTCGCGCACAAAATGCAGGTAGGGGGTGGGCGTGGTCATGCGCTCTTGTGCGCCTGTCGGCGGCAGAGGAAAAGGCCGAAACGTCGCCCGGCCTTTTGCAGTTTCGGTGCTGCTGCGCGGGGGCGCGCGTTACAGCACGTAGCGGGACAGGTCGGTGGACCGCGCCATTTCGCCCAGATGCTTTTCAACAAAGGCGTCGTCGATGACGATCACCTCTCCGCCGCGGTCGGGGGCGGTAAAGGACAGATCTTCGAACACCCGCTCGATCACGGTATAAAGCCTGCGCGCGCCGATGTTTTCCACGCTTTCGTTCACCTGTGCGGCAATTTTCGCCAAGGCGGCGATGCCGTCTTCTGAAAAGGTGACCGTGACATTTTCCGTCTGCATCAGGGCGGAATACTGCAAGGTCAGCGCGTTGTCGGTTTCCGTCAGGATGCGGACGAAATCCTGTTCCGTCAGGGCGCGCAGTTCAACGCGGATCGGCAGGCGGCCTTGCAGTTCCGGCAACAGATCAGACGGTTTCGCCACGTGAAAGGCGCCCGATGCGATGAACAGGATGTGGTCGGTCTTGATCGGCCCGTGTTTGGTGCTGACGGTCGTGCCTTCGATCAGGGGCAGCAGGTCGCGCTGCACGCCTTCGCGCGACACATCGGCACCGCGCGCATCGGATTTGGCACAGACCTTGTCGATCTCATCCAGAAACACGATGCCGGATTGTTCCACAGCCTCGAGTGCGGCCTTGGTCACGGTTTCATCGTCCAGCAGCTTGTCCGCCTCGTCCGCGATCAGCGCGTCATAGCTGTCGGCGACGGACATCTGTTTTTTCACCGTGCGCTTGCCCGCCATTTTGCCGAACAGATCGCCGATGTTCATCATGCCGGGTTGTTGGCCGGGAATGTCGAACCCGCCCAGCGGGTTAGAGGTGTCGGCCAGTTCCAGCTCGATCATCGCGTCGTCCAGCAAGCCGTCCTTGAGCTTTTTGCGGAACATCTCGCGGGTGCCGTCGCGCGCGTCCTTGCCGGCAAGGGCGGTGATCACGCGTTCCATTGCGGCGTCCACGGCCTTTGATTTCACATCCTCGCGCATCCATGCGCGGGTGTCGATGATCGCTGTATCGACCAGATCGCGGATGATCTGTTCCACGTCCCGCCCGACATAGCCGACTTCGGTGAATTTTGTCGCCTCGACCTTGATGAACGGCGCGCGGGCGAGCTTGGCGAGACGGCGGCTGATCTCTGTCTTGCCGACGCCGGTGGGTCCGATCATCAGGATGTTCTTGGGATACACCTCGTCGCGCAGATCGTCGCCCAACTGCTTGCGCCGCCAACGGTTGCGCAGTGCGACGGCGACGGCGCGTTTCGCGTCCGCCTGCCCGATGATATAGCGGTCCAGTTCGGACACGATTTCGCGGGGAGTCAGGTCGGTCATGTCAGTCCTTTGACAGTTGGGAAGGCGGCAGGCGGTCAAGGGGCAGGACCCCCGCCAGCGGCCGCAGCAGGGCGGCGCGGACCGGTTGCCAGAACGCGCCAAGCAAAAGAAGCGCCACACCCAAAAGCAGCACAGGCACGGCGGCGCTGTCGGTGTCGAACACGGTGAACGACAGCACGACGATGTAACCGATGGCCGCAATCAGAAAGGACCGCCGGTCGATCACGATGGCGACCATGGCAAACAGGGCCAGCACGACCAGCAGGATCAGGTTCGCGGCGCTGCTGGTCTGGCCCAGCAAGGACTGGGCGATGGTGTTGACCAGCGCGGGGGCCGCCACGACATGCAGCCAGAACCCGTTGGCTGCCCGCCGCGTGACCCGGTGCGGGTCGGACATGTCGAACCACATGGCGACGGCAAACACGCCCACCCCGACCCCCAGCGTGATCCATGCAAAGGGCCCACGGGCCGACAGGCGGAACAGATCGCCCCATGTGGCGGGTATACCGCTGGACCACGCGCCCAGCAGGATGGCGATGGCAAACAATCCCACAGCCACCAAGGCCAGCGCGAAAGGCACGCGGTAGCGCAGCCAATAGCCAAGCATCGCCAGAACCGACAAAAACGCGGGGGCGAACAGGCTGCTGATGTCGCGTTGCGCCACCATGAACGGTTCCGCCAGTGCCACCCTGAAGGACAGGGTCACAGCCCCGGCAAACATGACCGACAGCGTGATTGCGGGGGCCACCATGCGCCGCCTGCGCACGAAGTATTCCGAAATGGCGCAGATCAGCGCCGCCGTGATGAAACCCATCGTGGCGGTGGTCGTGACCTGCCCGAAATTGATGAACAACCCGGTGACGCCCAGCCAGCCCATCGACAGGATCAACAGGCCCACAACGATGAAAATCTCGTTGAACCCCTTGAACAGCTCGAACGGCTCGTCGCCTTGGGCAAGCGCGCTGCGCGCCCCCCGTCTGCTGTCTGCAAGGCTGGCCAGCGATGCGGCCTGCGCCTCTGTCAGCAGACCGGCTGCAGTCGCGGCGCGCAGGTCGTCGCGGTCGATCATGGGGTAATCGTTTCCACGGTCAGATGGCCATTGGTGTAAACGCAGATCTCTGACGCGATGGCCATCGCCTTGCGGGCGATCTGTTCGGCGTCCAGATCGCTGTCCATCAGCGCGCGCCCGGCGGCCAGGGCATAGTTGCCCCCCGACCCGATGGCAGTGACGTCGTGTTCCGGTTCCAGCACATCGCCCGCGCCGGTGATCACGAACAGGTCGCGCCCGTCGCTGACGATCAGCATCGCTTCCAGCTTTTGCAGATATTTGTCGGTGCGCCAGTCCTTTGCCAGTTCCACACACGCACGGGACAACTGGCCGGGGGTCGCTTCCAGCTAGATCTCAAGCCGTTACATCAGGGCAATTGCAAAGGCCGTCGATCCGGCAAAGCCCGCGATCACATCGGTTCCGGTTACAGCCAGACGCCGCACCTTGCGGGCGGTGCCCTTGATGACGGTCTGGCCAAGGCTGACCTGCCCGTCGCCCGCGATGACGACGCGGCCGCCTTTGCGCACA
>JBBREW010000328.1:0-3738 GCA_038225335.1 Rhodobacterales bacterium | reverse complement strand
TGCTGTCGGCGTCCGGGATCGGTGGGCCGGTTGCGGTCCGCCTGACCGATGCGTCTGCCAATGCCGTGCGGGTCTATACGCAGGATGCAGGCCCCCCCGGCGTCGTCGGCACCCAGCCAGAGGCGTGGCGCCTGTTTACCGATGTCAGCGGGCGGTTGGTCACCGTATCGGTGCGCGGGTTGGATGATGATCCATTGTCGCAGGCGGCGTCCCTTTCCTTGCTGGACCGGATGCTGACCTTGCTGCGTGCGGCAAATATGACCGCACCCCAGCAAAACTGAGCGCAGAATTGTTTCCTTTTGGGAAACAGTTTGGCACTTAGAACGGGCAAAGCCGTGAACAGACCCCTCAACCAAAGGAAGACGCCCGCATCATGCGCAGGACCGAAAAGGTGATCGACGCCCTGCTGCATCTGCGCACCCTGCGGCGCTGGGGACAGGCGGCACGGGCTGTGGATGACATGGACCTGCAGACATTGCGCACCCGCCGACAGCAGGCCCGCGAATTGTCCGCCCGTCTGGCGCAGGTGATGCATGTGGCCGACAGCCGCCTTGCGATGCCCCGGATCGGGTCCAATGCCTTTTCGCGGCCCGGTGGCACCCTCTGGTCGTGGCGGCCAGAGGCGTGGCGCGGCCCCTTGGCGCAAAAAGGCATGACCGCCGTCGCCAGCCGCACGGAACTTGGGGCAGAGGTCACGCTGTATCATGACTGCGAGGTCAGCGAACTGACCCTGCGACAGGTCCGCAACACCAAGGCAGAGGATCTGGCCCCCTTCGGCTTGCGCATGGATGTCTTCAACTTTGAAGGATCGTTCCTGTCGCTTGTGCTGGACCTGCCACAAGGGGCGGTGGACGGTATGTTGCGGCGGCATATCCTGCGCGTCAGTGCGATCATCGAGGTTGAAAAGCCGCTTGAGATCTTTGCCCGGCTGAACATCAAACACGGCCCCAATACCGAAGTGATGGTGCAGGAACTGAAACGCACCCCCGGCGAAAGCATTGTCGAATTCGATCTCGCCTATTCCGACCTGAACGAGAAACGCATTGAAAAGGCGTGGATCGACATCATTCTGGAAGGCCCGGAAATGAACCAGATCACCCTGCGCGATGTGACGGTCTGCCGTTACCCGCGCGCCGAAATTTGAAAGAAGATCGTCGATGGCGGACCTGACCCTGACCCAAACCCACTTTGTCGGCGGTATCTGGCATGGCGTGCTGACCGGGGCTGCGGCCGATACGCAACCCCGGTTGGCCGTCAGCCACCGGGGCGACGCCTTGCCGCCACCCGCCATCGCCCCCGTCGGGCCGGGGGAATTCAGCGTGTCGGTGCCGGTCCCGGTGCAGTTTCTAGCGGACGGTGTGCAGACCTTTGTCATCACCGATCCGGTGGCCGACCGGGTCCTTGCCAGCTTTGTCCTGCTGGCAGGAGAGGCCTTGGCAGAGGATATCCGGGCAGAGGTCGATTTGCTGCGCGATGAACTCGACATGCTCAAACGCGCATTTCGCCGTCATTGTCTGGATACCGCGCCAGAGGAGTGACGCCGCGTTGGGGGTGACGCGGCCCTTTGACTGGGGCAGTCTGCCGCGAGGGAGACCACGCCATGACCGCATATCCGCATCTGCTTGCACCGCTTGACCTTGGGTTCACCACGCTGAAAAACCGCGTGCTGATGGGGTCGATGCACACAGGCCTTGAAGAAACCCGCGACTGGAACCGCGTTGCGGAATTTTATGCCGCGCGCGGGCGGGGGGGTGTGGCCCTGATGGTGACCGGCGGCATGGCCCCCAATCCCGAAGGCGGCGTGTTCCCCGGTGCCGCAGGGCTGTTCAGCGATCAGGACATCGCCAACCACCGCATCGTGACCGACCGGGTGCATGACGCGGATGGCAAGATCGCCATGCAGATCCTGCACGCCGGACGCTATGCCTACGGTCCTAAATGCGTGGCACCCTCTGCGATCAAATCCCCGATTTCGCCTTTTGCCCCGCTGGAACTGGATGCGGACGGCATCGAAAAGCAGATCAGCGACATGGTGACCGCCGCGGTACGCGCGCGGGCCGCCGGATACGACGGGGTCGAGGTGATGGGGTCCGAAGGCTATTTCCTGAACCAGTTCCTTGTCACCCACACCAACAAACGCACCGATGACTGGGGCGGGTCCTATGCCAACCGGATGCGCCTGCCCGTCACCGTCGTCCGCCGGATCAGAGAGGCTGTCGGCCCCGATTTCATCCTGATCTACCGGCTGTCGATGATCGACCTGATCCCTGATGGGTCCACCTTTGCAGAGGTGGTTGAACTGGCGCAGGCGATCGAAGCCGCAGGGGCCACGATCCTGAACACCGGCATCGGGTGGCACGAGGCGCGGGTGCCGACCATCGCCACATCCGTGCCCCGCCGCGCCTTTGCTTGGGTCACGCAGAAACTGATGGGGCAGGTGGGTATTCCCATCATCACCAGCAACCGTATCAACACGCCGCAGGTGGCCGAAGACGTGCTGGCGACGGGTTGCGCCGATATGGTCAGCATGGCGCGGCCCTTTCTGGCCGACCCCGATTTCGTGGCAAAGGCGGCCGCCGGACGCGCCGATACCATCGCGCCCTGCATTGCCTGCAATCAGGCCTGCCTTGATCATACCTTTGGCGGCAAACTGTCGTCCTGCCTTGTGAACCCGCGGGCCTGCCATGAAACCGAACTGGTGCTGACACCCGCCGCAACCCCGCGCCGGATCGCCGTGGTCGGGGCCGGGCCTGCGGGCCTGTCCGCGGCGCTTGCTGCTGCCGCGCGCGGTCATGCGGTCAGCCTGTTCGATGCCGCCGACGCCATCGGTGGCCAGCTGAACATGGCCCGTCAGGTGCCGGGCAAAGAAGAATTCCACGGCCTTGTCGACTGGTACTGCACCAGTGTGGCCGATGCGGGCATCGACCTGCGGCTGAAGACCCGTGTCGCGGCAGCTGATCTGGTCGGTTATGACGATGTCATCATCGCCACCGGCGTGCGCCCGCGTGATCCTGCGATCCCCGGTCAGGACGGCCCGAACGTGCTGTCCTATATCGACGTGCTGCGGGGCGGGGCCACGGTCGGTCCGCGCGTCGCCATCATTGGCGCGGGCGGCATCGGGTTCGATGTGGCCGAATACCTTGTGACAGGCGACAGCCCGACACTGGACCTGCCCGCGTGGATGGCCGAATGGGGCGTCACCGATCCTGCATCACAGCGCGGCGGTCTGGCCCCGCAGGGCCCGCGTCCCGACGCCCCCCTGCGACAGGTCACCCTGTTGCAGCGCAAGGCGACCAAGGTCGGCAAGGGTCTGGGCAAGACGACAGGCTGGATCCACCGCGCCAGCCTGCAGATGAAGAACGTGACGATGATCGGCGGCGTGAATTACGAACGGATCGACGCCGACGGTTTGCACATCAGCTATGGCGCGGGGCGCGAAAGCCCGACCTTGATTGCCGCCGATACCATCGTGCTTTGCGCAGGTCAGGACCGGGACCGCGCCCTGGCCGACGCACTGGCGGCGCAGGGCGTCACAGCCCATGTGATCGGCGGGGCCGATGTCGCGGCAGAGCTGGACGCAAAACGCGCGATCGATCAGGGCACCCGGTTGGCAGCCACCTTGTGAAGGCACTGTGGGCCGTCCTTGTCCTGCTGACCGCCTGCGCCGCCCCGCAACAGGGCGACGTGCGGATGCTGGCGGTCGGTGACAGCGTGCTGGCGTGGAACCGGCTTCAGTCG
>JBBREW010000327.1:0-3739 GCA_038225335.1 Rhodobacterales bacterium | reverse complement strand
GATGCGGGTGCTTTACAGGAGAGTGACCATGAACCTTGATACGTTTACGGAACGGTCGCGCGGCTTTGTTCAGGCGGCACAGACCATCGCGATGCGCGAAAACCACCAGCGACTGCTGCCGGAACATCTGCTGAAGGCCTTGATGGACGACAGCGAAGGGTTGGCGGCCAATCTGATTGCCAAATCCGCGGGCGATGCCAAGGCGGTGCGCGATCATGTGGATGCCAGTGTCGCCCGGATTGCCCGCGTGACGGGCGACGCCGGACAGACTTATATGGACAATGCCACCATGCGGGTGCTGGACGAGGCCGACAAGATGGCCAAGAAGGCGGGCGACAGTTTTGTCCCCGTTGAACGCATTCTGACCGCGCTGGCCATCGTGAAATCCAAAGCCAAGGACGCGCTAGACGCGGGCAAGGTGACGGCCGCTGGCCTGAACACTGCCATCAACGACGTGCGCAAGGGCCGGACCGCCGACAGTGCATCGGCCGAGGACGGCTATGACGCCCTGAACAAATACGCCCGCGATCTGACAGAAGCCGCGCGCAACGGCAAAATCGACCCCATCATCGGCCGTGACGAGGAAATCCGCCGGTCGATGCAGGTGCTGTCGCGCCGGACCAAGAACAACCCCGTGCTGATCGGTGAGCCCGGCGTCGGCAAGACGGCAATCGCCGAAGGCCTTGCCCTGCGCATCGTGAACGGTGACGTGCCGGAATCCCTGCGCAACAAGCGCCTGATGGCGCTGGACATGGGCGCCTTGATTGCCGGGGCGAAATACCGTGGCGAATTCGAGGAACGGCTGAAGTCGATCCTGAAAGAGATCGAGTCGGCAGCAGGCGAAGTCATCTTGTTCATTGACGAGATGCACACCCTTGTCGGGGCGGGCAAATCCGAAGGGGCCATGGATGCAGCGAACCTGATCAAACCCGCGCTGGCGCGGGGAGAGTTGCATTGCGTCGGTGCCACCACCTTGGACGAATACCGCAAGTATGTGGAAAAGGATGCCGCATTGGCCCGGCGGTTCCAGCCGATCATGGTCGAAGAACCGACCGTGGTGGATACGATCAGCATTCTGCGCGGGATCAAGGAAAAGTATGAACTGCACCACGGGGTGCGGATCAGTGACAGTGCCCTTGTGGCTGCGGCCACGCTGTCGCACCGCTATATCACCGACCGCTTTCTGCCGGACAAGGCCATCGACCTGATGGACGAGGCCGCCAGCCGGCTGCGCATGGAAGTGGACAGCAAGCCAGAGGCGCTGGACGCGCTGGACCGCGACATCATGCAAAAGCAGATCGAGCAGGAAGCCCTGCGCAAGGAAGATGACAAGGCGTCCCGCGACCGTCTGGCCAAGCTGGAAGAAGAGCTTGCCAATCTGCAGGAACGCGCGTCGGAAATGACGGCCAAATGGCAGGCAGAGCGGGACAAGCTGGAAAGCGGTCGCGCGCTGAAGGAAAAGCTGGACCGTGCCCGCGCCGATCTGGAAATCGCCAAACGCGAAGGCAATCTGGCCAAGGCCGGAGAGTTGTCCTATGGCGTGATCCCCGGTCTGGAACGGCAGTTGTCGGATGCGGAAAACAACGAAGACCTGATGGTCGAAGAGGCCGTGCGGCCCGAACAGATCGCAGAAGTCGTCGAACGCTGGACCGGGATTCCCATGTCCAAGATGCTCGAAGGCGAGCGTGACAAGCTGCTGCGGATGGAAGACGAGCTGGGTCAGCGCGTCATCGGCCAGAAAACCGCCGTGCGTGCCGTCGCCAATGCGGTGCGTCGCGCGCGGGCCGGCCTGAACGACGAAGGGCGGCCGCTGGGCAGTTTCCTGTTTCTGGGACCAACCGGCGTCGGCAAGACCGAACTGACAAAGGCGCTGGCGAACTATTTGTTCGACGACGATAACGCCATGGTGCGCATCGACATGAGTGAATTCATGGAAAAGCACGCGGTCAGCCGCCTGATCGGCGCACCGCCGGGTTATGTCGGTTATGACGAAGGCGGCGTTCTGACCGAAGCTGTGCGGCGCAGGCCCTATCAGGTCGTGCTGTTCGACGAGGTGGAAAAGGCGCATCCCGACGTGTTCAACGTGTTGTTGCAGGTGCTGGATGACGGTGTGCTGACCGACGGACAAGGGCGAACAGTGGATTTCAAACAGACGCTGATCATCCTGACATCGAACCTGGGGGCGCAGGCGCTGAGCCTGTTGCCCGATGGGGGCGATCCGGCGCAGGCCAAGCGGGACGTGATGGATGCCGTCCGGGCCCATTTCCGGCCAGAGTTCCTGAACCGTCTGGACGAAACCATCATCTTTGACCGGTTGGCTCGCACGGATATGGCCGGGATCGTGACAATCCAGATGAAGCGGTTGGAAAACCGTCTGGCGGGGCGCAACATCCGGCTGGATCTGGACGCCGGTGCCCTGGGCTGGTTGGCCGACGAAGGCTATGATCCGGTCTTTGGTGCGCGGCCGCTGAAACGGGTGATCCAGCGCGCCTTGCAGGATCAACTGGCAGAAATGATCCTGTCGGGTGATGTCCGCGACGGCGACACGATCCCGGTCAGCGCCGGGGTTGATGGCCTGATTGTCGGTGACCGGATATCGGGGACCCAGCGTCCCCGGCCCGAAGATGCGGTCGTCCACTGACCCCTGAAACGAAAATGGCCCCGGCAAGTCACCTCGCCGGGGCCATGTTCAGGGGTGCGCAGACGGCTTAGCCAAAGGCGAGGACAACGCCTGCCGCGGCGGTCAACCCGCCGATCACGCGCAACACACTGCCTTTGCCCGCAGGCATGCGTGCAATCATCAGGCCAAGGCCCACGCCCGCAGCGTGCAAGGCGGCGGTCGCCACGACAAAGCCTGCGCCGAACTGCGCCGCCCCGGCGCCGCCGAGTTCACCGCCGTGCGCGTGGCCGTGAAAGAACGCAAAGGCCGCGATCAGGGCCGCGCCATAGGCCGTGTTCACGCGGACGGTCAGCGCGATCAGCACACCCAGCACGATGATCGACGCAAGGATCATGGGTTCGACATAGACCAGCGGCAATCCGGCAAGCGCGCCCAGAAAGCCCGCCAGCATGGTGACCACAAAGGCGGCAGGGACGATGGCGGTGGCTCGCCCACCTAGAACAGCAGCCCACAGGCCGACCGCGACCATGGCAAGCACATGATCCAGCCCGAACAGAGGATGAGAGAGGCCCGCCGCAAAAGAGCCGTGTTCCACATGGCCGAGATGGGCAAAGGCAGGCGAAGCGGCGAGCATGGCACCAAGGCCGGTCGCGATTGCAAGTATGGGTCTGGACATGGTCCCTCCTGAAGGTTGACCTGACGCCCGGGGATCGGTCGCGTCATGGTCCGCAATAGGAATGACCGAACCATGTCAGCGTGCAAACCGCAAGCGCAAGTGGGGCGTGTGCCGTGTTGCAGGGTCAGGAATTCATCCCTGTTGCCCATAAAAAAGCCCCCCCGCACGTGGTGCGAGGGGGCAGGACGCCGGACCTTGGTCCGATGTCGGATTTCGCCTTATTCGGCGGGCATCAGCACCGTGTCGATCACGTGGATCACGCCATTGCTGGCTGCGATGTCCGGTGTGGTCACGGTTGCATCATTGACCAGAACCGTGTCGCCGACGGTAAAGGTCACGTCTTCGCCCTGAACGGTGGCCGCTGTCAGACCGTCGGTCAGATCGGCTGCCATGACGGCACCCGGCACGACGTGATAGGTCAGGATCGCGGTCAGCTGGTCGAT
>JBBREW010000326.1:0-3741 GCA_038225335.1 Rhodobacterales bacterium | reverse complement strand
GTTGCCGGTGCTTTCGATCTTGTCGATAACGTTCGGCATGTCCCACGGGGCCAGAAACTGACCCTTTTTTACATTGATGACAGCCCCGGTTTCGCCCGCCGCCAGCAACAGGTCGGTCTGGCGACACAGGAATGCGGGGATCTGCAGGACATCGACGACCGCAGCCACCGTGGCGCAGTGGTCGATGCCGTGAATGTCGGTCAGAACCGGGCAACCGATGCTGTCCTTAACGCCCTGCAACACCCGCAGGCCTTCGTCCATGCCCAGCCCGCGTTGGCCCGACAGGGATGTGCGGTTGGCCTTGTCGTAACTGCCCTTGAAGATGAATTGCGCACCCGCAGTGCGGCACACCTCTGCCATGGAGCCTGCGATCATCTGGGCGTGATCGGCAGATTCCAACTGACATGGTCCTGCGATGACCAAAAGGGGGCGGTCGTTGCCGACCGTCAGATTGCCGATGGAAACGTCGTGCATCAATTGGTTACCTGTTCGCGAAGGACGGAAGCGGTGATGGAGATCATCAGGTAGATGCCTGAAAAGATCAAAAAGGCCAAGATCGTATTCTCGAACGCCTTGGGGTAGGTCGCCTCGTCCGGGGCGACAGGTTCGACGCCCATCGACAGATAGCGCACCTGCCGGTTCGCCTCGATCTGGGCCAGTTCCATCTGGGTCAGCGCCTGCTGCGCCAGCATCGTCTGGAAGGTATAGTTTTCTTCGGCCAGCCGCAGTTCCGTGTTCCGCGCCGCCAGCGACGTGCCGGTCGTGGTTGTGTCGGTCATTTGCTGGCGCATATCCGCGATCATTGTTTCGATATTGAAAATCTGCGCGCGCAGGGCGGTCACCTGCGCCTCGTTCGGGCGGCGGACGTTCAGGCGTTCCTGCAACGACAGCGTCAGGCGCAAGCGGTCGCTTTCAAGGCCTGAAATCTGCTGGGTCTTGGCGGCTGTTTCACCGACGGGGTCGATCTGCTGCACATCCTGCTGCAACTGAAGCCAGCTTGCCAGCGCGTCACTGCGTTTTGTTTCCGCCGATTCATAGGCTGACAGGGCGCCCGCCATCTGATCGGCCCGCAGGCGCTGGGTCAGTTGATCGACCTGTTCTTCGGCATAGCCGATCAAGGCTTCGGAAAAGATCTGGCTGGCCTCTGGCGAGGGCGCGATGACATCCATTTTCAGGATGCCTTCGGTGGGGTCGTAACTGATCTTGACCCGCTCGCGGTAGATGTCGAATGCGTCCTCGTTCGTGCCGTCTTCGGCCAGACGCTGCACCGGATCGATCACCGGATCGGCAAATATCGATTTGAAACTGTGGTCTTCGTCCAGCCGCACCATGGCCGCCCGCGACGACAGATAGGATTGCACCGTGATACTGTCCTGCTGCGTCGCCATGGAGGTGCCCTGGAACAACCCACCCAAGCCCCCCGCGGCAGAGGCGGGTTCGGCCTGCTGGATCACGAATTCAGACGTCGTCGCATACATCGGGGTCGCGATGTTGTAGAAATAGTAGCTGACAAAGACGGTCGGCAGCAGCACGAATATTGCAATCCGGGTCAGCATCATCACCGTCCGGCGGCGGCGGCGGTTTGACAGATCACGCTGGATCTTCATGATTTCGGACAGGTTGCGGTCGCCGGGGTCTGCCAGCGTCGTTGACGGCAGATTCTGGACGCCGTCCGGCGTGGTCTGCGGCAGCTGGATGCGGGCGTTGGGCATGCCCGCCAGTGCGCCCAAGGCGGCACCGGGGGCGCGGGTGCCACCCATGCCGCCATCGGGCGCCACAAGTTCCAGCACCGACGACCGCTGGAACGGATCGATCCCGGCAAGGCGCAGTTGCCGCACCGCATCGAAATCCGACACCACGGCCATGCCGTGCTTTTGCGCGACGCGGCGGGCCATGCGCAGCTGGCGACCGGTCAGACCCTCGCGGCGGATATCGTCGATGTCGTCGCTGCCGCCCAGCGGCGCGGCGGGTGCTGCCGCCGCGGCATGTGCAGGGTCGGGGGGCAATCCGTCCTGATCAACCGGCCAGTCCTGCGGGTCCTGTGGGTCCGGATCGGGTTGGCTCGTGTAGGCCGCCTGCGGTGCCACCGCATTGGCGATCTGTGTGACAGGAATGGTCGCGCGGGACAGCAAATCGCCCGGCACCCCTTGGTGGGCCGGGGCGCTGTCGCCGGGTCCGGGCCTGCGGATGCGGAACTTCTTAGCTGTTGGCTTCGTAGTCATAAAGCTGACGCGCCTCTTCCAGAGTATCGAACATATGAAGTTTTCCGTGCCGCAGGACGGCTGCGGACCGGGCGAACCGTTCCAGTGTTTGCGCCTGATGCGACACGATAATCACTGTTGTCTTTTCAAGCCGTTCACGCAAAATCTCTCCGGCTTTGCGATTGAATTCAACGTCGGTCGTGGACGGCATGCCTTCGTCGATCAGATAAATATCGAATTCCAGCGCCAGCATCAGCGCAAAGGTCAGCCGCGACCGCATCCCCGCACTATAGGTGCCGACGGGCATGTCAAAATATTCCTTGATGTCACACAACCAGCGGCAGAACGCCTCGATGTAATCGGGATCAAGGGAATAAAGGCGGGCGATATAGCGGACGTTTTCCCGCGCCGTATGCTTGTTCACCACACCGCCCATGAACCCCAGCGGAAAAGAGATGCGGCAGGCCCGGGTGATCGTGCCTTCGTCAGGTTTTTCCAGACCGGCCATCATGTTGATGACGGTCGTCTTGCCGGTCCCGTTGGGGGCCAGAATACCCAGGGAATGGCCCAGTTCGACGCGAAACGATACGCGGTCAAGGATCACCTTGCGCGTCTTGCCCGTCCAGAATGACTTGCTGACCTGATTGAATTCCAGCATGGTTGCGTCCGATTTGGCCGGTCGGGGGTTAAGACAGCCTGAAAGACTGTTGGGGACACCGCCCGTCCTGCTGGGCCCTTGTGCTGCTTATGTCCCAAAATTGTGACCAAAGACAGGCGAAATCCTGTATCCGTTACGCTTTGCATCCCGCTGTGGTGCCGCGGTGAGGCTTGACAGAAACGGCGGCGGCCTAGGTCAACCTTCATGGAATTGCCTGACCAGATTACGGCCTGCCGCTTGTGTGCGGACCGGTTTGCGGCCACCGCCACCCGGCACGCGCCGCGCCCGGTCGTCTGGTTTCGCGGACCGCCCCGCATCCTGATTGCCAGTCAGGCACCCGGTGCGCGGGTCCATGCGGCGCAAACGCCGTTCTGGGACCGGTCGGGCGACCGTTTGCGGGACTGGCTGGGGATCGACAAAGATGTCTTTTATGACCGCGACCGGGTGGCCATCGTGCCGATGGCTTTTTGTTTTCCGGGCTATGACGCGGCGGGGTCCGACCTGCCACCGCCGCGCATCTGCGCCGCCACATGGCGCCAACCTGTCATGGACCGGTTGGGCACCGTGCCGCTGACCTTGCTGATCGGCGGCTATGCGCAAAGCTGGCATCTGGGCGGGCGCAGCGGGGTCACGGACCGGGTTGCCGGGTGGCGGGACCATGCGCCGCGCCTGTTTTGCTTGCCTCATCCGTCGTGGCGCAATACCGGATGGCTGAACCGCAATCCGTGGTTCGCGTCCGACCTGCTGCCCGTGCTGCGGGCGCGTGTGCAAGAGGTGCTGACATGACAACCCCCACGATGGAAACCGATCTTGACCGCGCGCAGGCTGCGATGGACACCTCTGACGACCTGCGCCTGCGGTTTTATGAACAACTGGCCGACA
>JBBREW010000325.1:0-3742 GCA_038225335.1 Rhodobacterales bacterium | reverse complement strand
CGGTCTGTTCGTCGCTGAGCGCAAAGTCCATCGTCGGATGCTCCTCCCCGGAACTGAACATACGTTCATATAAAAAAGATGGACCCTCGCTGCGGGTTTGTCAAAACGATAAACCCGCAACGGGTCCGGCCGATGATTGGTCCACCCGGATGTCGCAGTGCAGCAGCGCGTCCGGTGCCATCACCCGCAACCCGTGCAACATTCTGGCGGACGCTGCACGGGTTTCGGCTGTCATGCGGGGCCGTGGCCCGGCATATCGGGCCACGACCGCAGCACGTTCCCGCTGCAAGCCGCCGTGGCCCCGGTTGCGGACCGATCAGTCCATCGGTTTGAAGTTAAAAGCAGCACCCTGTTTGATCCCCGACGGCCAGCGCGCGGTGACGGTTTTCGTGCGGGTGTAGAATTTGAACGCGTCCGGTCCGTGCTGGTTCAGATCGCCGAACACCGACTTTTTCCAGCCACCAAAGGTGTGATAGGCCAGCGGCACGGGGATCGGCACGTTGATCCCGATCATGCCGACGTTCACCCGGTTTGCGAAATCGCGGGCCGCGTCGCCGTCGCGGGTAAAGATCGCGGTGCCGTTGCCCATCTCGTGATCCATGGCAAGGGCCAGCGCCTCTTCGTAATCGGCGGCACGCACCACGGACAGGACGGGGCCAAAGATTTCCTTTTGGTAAATGTCCATGTCGGGTGTCACGTGGTCAAACAGATGCGGACCGACGAAAAAGCCGTCCTCGTATCCCTGCAGTTTGAAATCACGGCCATCAACGACCAGTTCCGCACCCTGATCGACACCGGACTGCACGAGTTTCATGATATTGGCCTTGGCCGCCGCCGTGACGACGGGGCCGTAATCCACATCCCGGCCGCCGGTATAAGGGCCGACCTTCAGCGCATCAATGCGGGGTTTCAGGCGTTCGATCAGCGCGTTGGCCGTTGCCTCGCCCACGGGAACCGCGACGGAAATTGCCATGCAGCGTTCGCCGGCCGCACCGTAGCCCGCCCCGATCAGCGCGTCGGCTGCCTGATCCAGATCGGCATCGGGCATGATGATCATGTGGTTCTTGGCCCCCCCGAAACACTGCACCCGCTTGCCGTTGGAACAGCCGCGCCCATAGATGTATTCCGCAATCGGCGTCGATCCGACAAAACCGATCGACTGAATCACCGGGTGATCAAGGATCGCATCGACGGCTTCCTTGTCGCCGTTGACGACCTGCAGGATACCTTTGGGCAGACCCGCTTCTTCCATCAGGGCAGCCAGCATCAGCGGCACGGACGGATCGCGTTCGGATGGCTTGAGGATGAAGGCGTTGCCGCAGGCGATGGCAGGCGCGAACATCCACATCGGGATCATCGCCGGAAAATTGAACGGCGTGATGCCCGCACAGACGCCCAAAGGCTGACGCATCGAATACATGTCGATGCCGGGGCCTGCGCCATCGGTGAATTCACCTTTCAGCAACTGCGGCGCACCGATGCAGTATTCCACCACTTCCAGCCCGCGTTGCACGTCGCCTGCGGCATCCGGCAGGGTCTTTCCGTGTTCGCGGCTCAGGGCCTCTGCCAGCTTGTCCATGTCGCGGTTCAGCAGATCGACAAAGCGCATCATGACCCGCGCCCGGCGTTGCGGGTTGGTGGCGGCCCAAGCGGGCTGGGCTGCGGCGGCGATGCGCACGGCGGTATCAAGGTCGGCGGCATTGGCCAGCGGCACGCGCGACTGCACTTCGCCCGTGGCGGGGTTGAAGACATCCGCAAAACGGCCCGAGGTGCCTTGGCTGTGTGCGCCGTCGATATAGTGGCTAAGATCTTGCATGGTTTGCTCCCGTTTGGTTGGGGTCACTGTAGTCTTGCGTTTTTCATCGTAACAGCGCCAATATCCCAAAGTTGTTTTGCAAAAATGCAAGGGTGGGGTCTATGCAGAACTGGGACGACATGCGGGTCTTTCTGGCTGTGGCGCGGGCGCAAAGCCTGTCCGGCGCGGCCCCTGTTCTGCGGATGGACCCTGCCACCCTTGGGCGACGTGTGGCCCGGCTGGAACAGGCGGTGGGGGCGGCGCTGTTCGTGAAATCACCGCAGGGCTATGCCCTGACCGATCTGGGGGGGCGCATGGCAGAGGAGGCGGCACAGGCCGAATCCGCCTTTGCCCGGGCGGTCGATCTGGGGCAAAGCCCGGCCAGCGGGCTGGCAGGACAGATCCGGATCGGCGCGCCGGATGGCTGCGCCAATTTCCTGTTGCCACAGGTCTGCACGGCGATCCAGCGGGCGAACCCGGATCTGGAAGTGCAGATTCTGGCCTTGCCGCGCGTGGTGAACCTGTCGCGGCGCGAAGCCGACATGGCCGTGACCGTCAGCCCGCCCGAAACCGGCCGCCTGACCGTGCAGAAGATCACGGATTACCGTCTGCATCTGGCCCAGCATCGCGATCTGCCGGTGCCCGCGTCGCTGGCTGATCTGCGCGGACGGGCGGTGGTGGGATACATCCCGGACATGATCTTTGATTCTGCACTGGATTATTTGGGACCCTTGGCCGCGGACGGCGTGCAGATGGCATCCAATTCGGTCAGCGTGCAGTTGCAGATGCTGCGCGCCGGCGCCGGGATCGGCATCGCGCATGATTTTGCCCTGCCATTCGCGCCCGCCGTGCGGTCTGTCCTGCGACAGGATCTGTCGCTGACGCGGTCATTTTACCTTGTGCGCCATACCGCAGACCGCCGGTCCGACCGCTTGCAACGCTTTGCCGATGCCTTGATGGACGGCTTGCGTGCAGAAGTCATACGGCTTGAATCCTTGACAGACGGTCAATCCGTCTGAAACCTTGAGAAGAGAGCCATGTTCGGGGAGGAACACCATGCTTGTCCATCAGATTTTGAGATCCAAGGCGTCGCAGGACATGTTCTGGGTCACACCCGATCAAACCGTGGCCGAGGCCGCCCGGATCATGTCGCATGCCCGGATCGGCACCGTTGTTGTGTCTGACGACGGCAAGACACTGGCCGGGATCCTGTCCGAACGCGATATCGTCCGCGAAATCGGCAAACGAGGTCCGGAGTGTCTGGCTGATCCGGTGGCCGCGATGATGACCGCGACCATCACCACATGCAGCACAACCGACACCGCCGACGCCGTGCTGGAGATGATGACGCTTGGTCGTTTCCGTCATGTGCCTGTCATGGCGGATGGGGCGATGCTGGGGTTGATTTCAATCGGTGACGTCGTCAAGGCGCGCCTGTCAGAGCTGTCGATGGAAAAATCGGCGCTAGAAGGGATGATCATGGGCCATTAGCCGCCCTTGCATCCCTGACATTTATGCGGTTCTGCTGCGCCGACGACAGTTTATTGCGAGGCGACCCATGCGCATCGGGCTTTATCCCGGCACTTTTGATCCTGTAACCCACGGGCATATCGACATCGTCCGCCGTGCCTGTTCGCTTGTGGATACGCTGGTGATCGGTGTGGCCATCAACCGCGACAAGGGGCCATTGTTCGATCTGGACGAACGCGTCGACATGATCCGGTCAGAGGTCGTCCCACTGGGCGAACCGCTGGGCACGAAGATCATCGTGCATCCGTTCGAGAATCTGTTGATTCAATGCGCCCGCGATGTGGGGGCAGGGGTCATCATCCGGGGCCTGCGCGCGGTGGCTGATTTTGAATATGAATTTCAGATGGTGGGCATGAACCGCAGTCTGGACAACACGGTAGAGACTGTTTTTCTGATGGCCGATGCCAAAAATCAGGC
>JBBREW010000324.1:0-3777 GCA_038225335.1 Rhodobacterales bacterium | reverse complement strand
TGGCATTGGCTGCACTGGGCGCGAAACACCGCACCGCCCCGCGCCACGGCATAGCGGTGCAGGTCGTCACCCGGTGACAGCGTGGTCAGATCAGCCGCCACCAGATCGGCGGTCAGTGCAGCATTCCGGGCCGCATGATTTGCAATGTCCGCCGCCACATTGGCCCGGGTGGAATAGCCCAGCACCCCTGTCGTGGCCCCGGTCAGCATCGGCCATGCCGGATACAGGACGGTATAGCCGATCGCCCAGACGATGCAGGCATACAGCGTCCACAGCCACCAGCGCGGCAGCGGGTTGTTCAGCTCTGTGATACCGTCCCAGTCGTGGCCCGTGGTTTCAACGCCGGTCAGATCGTCGGTCTTTTTGCGGGTCATGGCGCGGGTGTATCCAACATTTTGGTCGGTGAAGTGCAGGCGCAGGTGGCGCATTGCCCGCTGCACGCATCGGATGCGGGATCGTTGCGGAACGGGATCAGGCTGGCATCCTGCCGCGCCTGCCGCTGGCTGGGCAGAAAGGCCCAGACGGCCGCCGCCGCAAAGAACCCGAACATGCCCAGCAGCACCCAGCTGTCGGCAATCTCTCTGAGGATGGAATAGGTATGCATCGCGGCCTCCTATCGGCTGGGATCAGGGGTGAATGTTGAAAAATCGACCATGGTGCCAAGCACTTGCAGATAGGCGATCAGGGCATCCATTTCCGTGATGCCCGGACGGTCGTCAAAATTGCCCACCGCGGCCCCCGGATACCGCGCCAGCAGATCGCCGGTATCCGCCTCCGGATTGGCCTGCGCGCGGAAATCGGCCTGCGCCGCCGTGATCTGGTCGTCGCTGTACGGCACGCCCACGAACCGGTGGGTCCGCATCAGATCGTCCACCCGGTCGCCGCTGATCGGTGTGCGCGCCAGAAAGGCATACTTTGGCATCACGCTTTCGGGGACGACCGACTGCGGGTCCATCAGATGATCCACGTGCCAAGCGTTGGAATACCGCGCGCCGACCCGCGCCAGATCGGGCCCGGTCCGTTTCGACCCCCATTGGAACGGGTGGTCATACATGGATTCCGCGGCCAGTGAATAATGGCCGTAGCGTTCCACCTCGTCGCGCATCGGGCGGATCATCTGGCTGTGACAGTTATAGCAGCCTTCGCGCACATAGATGTCACGCCCGGTCAGTTCCAGCGGGCTGTAGGGGCGGACGCCTTCAACCTTCTCGATCGTGTTTTCCAGCCAGAACAGCGGGGCGATTTCCACGATCCCGCCGACGCTGACCACCAGCAAGGAGACAGCCAGCAGCAGCGTCGGGCTTTTTTCAAGGATCGCGTGTTTGTCGAGGATTGCCATAAGTCTGATCCTTATTCCGCCGCCGCGACGGCATAGCGTGCAGGGGTTGCGGTTGTGGCAGGGCTGCCGGCACGGATCGTCATCCACATATTCCAGACCATGATCAGCGCACCGGCCAGAAACAGGACCCCGCCCAGACCGCGGACCACATACATCGGGAATTTCGCGCTGACGGTGTCGGCAAAGGCGTTGACAAGGAATCCCTGGTCATCGACTTCGCGCCACATCAGGCCTTCCATGATGCCCGACACCCACATGGACGCCGCGTAAAGAACGATCCCCAGCGTCGCCAGCCAGAAATGCCAGCTGATCGCGCGCATCGAATGCATCTGCGGACGGCCCCACAGGCGCGGTGTCATGTAGTAAAGGCAGGCAAAGGTGATCATGCCGTTCCAGCCCAAGGCGCCGGAATGCACGTGGCCGATGGTCCAGTCGGTGTAATGCGACAGGCTGTTGACCGCGCGGATCGACATCATCGGACCCTCGAAGGTCGACATCCCGTAAAAGCCAAGGCTCAGCACGAACATGCGCAGGATCGGATCGGTCCGCAGCTTGTCCCACGCGCCCTGCAAGGTCATCAGCCCGTTGATCATGCCACCCCAGCTGGGCATCCACAGCACGATGGAAAACACCATGCCAAGGGTCGCGGCCCAGTCGGGCAGGGCGGTATAGTGCAGATGGTGCGGACCCGCCCAGATATACAGAAAGATCAGCGCCCAGAAATGGATGATCGACAGCTTATAGCTATAGATCGGGCGCTCTGCCTGCTTTGGCACAAAGTAATACATCATCCCCAGAAACCCTGCGGTCAGGAAGAACCCCACCGCGTTGTGGCCATACCACCACTGGGTCATGGCATCCTGCACCCCGGCGAACAGTTGCACGGATTTGCTGCCCCAGAAGCTGACCGGGACGGACAGGTTGTTCACCACATGCAGCATGGCCACGGTGATGATGAAGGCCAGATAGAACCAGTTGGCCACATAGATGTGGCGTTCCTTGCGGCGCATGATCGTGCCGAAAAAGACCGCCAGATAGGTCAGCCAGACGATCGTCAGCCAGATGTCCACATACCATTCCGGTTCTGCGTATTCCTTGGACTGGGTGGCGCCCAGCAGATATCCGGTCGCCGCCAGCACGATGAACAGCTGATAGCCCCAGAACACGAACCACGCCGCACCGCCGCCCCACAGGCGCACGGCACTGGTCCGCTGCACCACATAGAACGACGTGGCGATCAGGGCGTTGCCGCCAAAGGCAAAGATCACCGCACTGGTATGCAGGGGCCGCAACCGGCCAAAGTTGCCAAAAGGCTGCGCCCATTCGAAATTCAGTGCCGGAAAGGCCAGCTGGAACGCGATGAAGGTGCCGACCAGAAACCCGGTGATGCCCCAGAACGCCGTGGCGATCACGCCCGCGCGGATCACACCATCATCATAGGTGCCGACCGTGGCCGGGCTAGTGATCAGGACTGGTTCCGGCGCGTCGGTCTGGCGCAACACATGGATGAACAGACCCGCGGCCACGGCCATCACCACAAAGGCATGGACCCGGTAGGCCAGATCCAGCCCCCAGTTGCTGCCAAGGGCTGCCAGCAGCATCACGCCCCCCAGCAACGACAGTTTGATATAATTCATGCGACCCAGCCCCTTTTGATCCGTCGCGCGGCCTGTGGCGCAGTCGGTCCCTGATGGGCTTTTAGAAAGGGGGGGTCGTCGGCGCCTTGATCTGGATCAAAGGCGCTGCATCATCGCAGGATGCCGGTCTCTGCGTCGTCACCGGTCGCTGTGTGCAGTGCAGCGCGGTTCAGCACCGTCAAATGACGGCGGTCGTGAAAGTCGATCACGCCTTCCTTTTTCAGGATGCTGAACTGGCGGCTGACCGTTTCCAGCGTCAGCCCCAGATAATCGGCGATCTGATCGCGGGTCAGGGGCAGGTCCAGCACACCCTGCCTGACCTCGCGTTCGGTGCGGGACCGGCGGGCCAGCATGGCAACAAAGGTGGCGATCTTTTCCCGCGCCGTCTTGCGGCCCAGCAACAGCATCCAGTCGCGCGCCGCGTCCAGCTCATCCAGCGCCAGTTCCATCAGCCGCTGCGCCACATGGGGCGTCGTGGCCATCATCACCTCGAACGGTTTGCGGGCAAAGCAGCACAGGGTGACATCGGTTGTCGCGGTCACGTCAAAATCAATGCGGCCGCGCCCGGGGCGGCCAATGAAATCCGACGGCAACAGCAACCCCACCATCTGGGTGCGACCGTCTTCGAGCGTCTTGGACAGGGATGCGACGCCCTGCACCACGGATGCCACGAACACCAGCGGCTCACCCCGCCACAGGATCGGATCACCGGCCGCAAAGCTGCGATAGCTTTTCATGCTTTCCAGCACGGCAAGCTCTGCCCCGTCGCAATGCGCGCAGATAGCACGGTGCCGGATCGGA
>JBBREW010000323.1:0-3791 GCA_038225335.1 Rhodobacterales bacterium | reverse complement strand
TGTGAACGGGCGAAAGGTTGCGGGAGAGGTCGAAGGCCGCACGTTGCTGGTCGATTATCTGCGCGAAGGCCTGCACCTGACCGGCACCCATGTCGGCTGCGATACATCCCAGTGCGGGGCCTGCGCCGTGCATGTGAACGGATTGCTGGTCAAGTCCTGCAGCATCTTTGCGGCAGAGGCAGACGGCGCAGAGGTGTCCACAATCGAAGGGGTGGCCGCCGCCGATGGCACGCTGAGCCGGGTGCAGCAGGCGTTTCAGGATCACCACGGCCTGCAATGCGGCTTCTGCACACCGGGCATGGTCATGGCGGCCACCAGCCTGCTGAAAAGCAACCCCACCCCGTCCGAGGCGGAGGTGCGCGAGCATCTGGAAGGCAACATCTGCCGCTGCACCGGATACCACAATATCGTCAAGGCGATCATGGCCGCATCGGGTCAGGACATGCCGGCACTGGCCGCAGAATAACGGCCCTGACACCCCCGCGCGCTGACCCCGGCCCTCGCCGTGGTCAAGGAGGGCGCGCCGGGACCACGTGATGCGAAGAGGACAAGGCAGGCCGCGCGGATGCGCAGGCGTTGCACCATTTGAGGGAGGAGAGATCAATGCCAAAGGATTTGGGACCGGGCGACGCAGGGTTCAAGGCAAGCGGGATCGGCGCAAGCAGCAAACGGCGCGAGGATGTGCGGTTCCTGACCGGCAGCGGCAATTATACCGATGACATCAATGTGCAGGGTCAGCTTTATGTGCATTTCCTGCGGGCCGATGTGGCCCATGCCAAGCTGAATGCCGTCGATACGTCCGCTGCCGCCGACATGCCGGGCGTCGTGCGCATCTTTACCGGTGCGGATTTTGAAGGGGTCGGTTCGATCCCCTGCGGCTGGCTGATCACCGACCGCTTTGGTCAGCCGATGCAGGAACCGCGCCATCCGGTGCTGGCCCATGGCAAGATCCGCCACGTGGGCGAACCCGTGGCGGCCATCGTGGCCGAAAGCCGCGCCGAAGCCCGCGACGCGGCAGAAGCTATCGTGCTTGACTATGACACCTTGCCCGCCGTCATCGACATGAAGGCAGCCATCCATGATGACGCACCGAAAGTGCACGAGGAGTTGACCGGAAACCTTTGCTATGACTGGGGTTTTGTCGAAGACAACAAGGCTGCGGTCGATGCGGCGATCAAAGGTGCGGCCCATGTGACGACGCTGGAACTGGTGAACAACCGTCTGGTCGCCAATCCGATGGAACCGCGCGTGGCGGTGGGCGAATACAACCGCTCTGACGATATGCACACGCTGCACACCACCAGCCAGAACCCCCATGTGATCCGCCTGTTGATGGGCGCATTTGTGCTGGGGATCCCGGAACACAAGCTGCGGGTCGTGGCACCTGATGTGGGCGGCGGTTTCGGCACCAAGATCTTCCATTATCAGGAAGAAGCCTTTGTCACCTTTGCGGCCAAGGCCCTGAACCGTCCGGTGAAATGGACCAGCACCCGGTCAGAGGCGTTCATGTCCGACGCCCACGGCCGCGACCACGTGACCAAGATCGAACTGGCGCTGGATGCAGACAACAATTTCGTCGCGGTGCGCACGGAAACCTATGCCAACATGGGGGCCTATCTGTCCACCTTTGCGCCTTCGGTGCCGACATGGCTGCACGGCACGCTGATGGCGGGCAATTACAAGACGCCGCATATCTATGTGAACGTAAAGGCGGTGTTCACCAATACCGTGCCAGTCGATGCCTATCGCGGCGCGGGCCGGCCAGAGGCGACCTATCAGCTGGAACGGGTCATCGACATGGCCGCGCGCGAGTTGGGTGTCGATCCGGTCGCCCTGCGGCGCCAGAACTTCATCACCGAATTCCCCTATGCCACGCCGGTTGCGGTGGAATACGACACCGGCGATTACACCGCCACGATGGACAAGCTGGAAGAGATAGCCGATTTTGCCGGGTTCGAGGCGCGCCGCGCCGCGTCAGAGGCAAAGGGCCGTCTGCGCGGGCTGGGCATCAACTGCTATATCGAGGCCTGCGGCATCGCGCCGTCGAACCTTGTCGGGCAGTTGGGCGCGCGCGCGGGTCTGTATGATGCGGCCACGGTGCGGGTGAACGCCACCGGATCGATCAGTGTCATGGTCGGCGCGCACAGCCACGGGCAAGGACACGAGACGTCCTTTCCGCAGGTGATTTCCGAAATGATCGGCATCCCGGAAGACCAGATCACGATCGTCCACGGCGACACATCGAAAATTCCCTTCGGCATGGGTACCTATGGATCGCGCAGCCTTGCGGTCTGCGGGTCGGCCATGGTGCGGGCGGCGGAAAAGGTGATCAACAAGGCCCGCAAGATCGCGGCCCACCTGATGGAAGCCTCGGAAGGCGATATCGAGCTGAAGGACGGACGGTTCACGGTCGCAGGCACGGACAAGTCGGTGGCCTGGGGTGATGTGACGCTGGCCGCCTATGTGCCGCACAATTATCCGCTGACCGACATCGAACCGGGGCTGGAGGAGACGGCGTTCTATGATCCCGCCAATTTCACCTATCCGTCGGGCGCCTATGCCTGCGAGGTCGAGCTGGACCCCGAGACCGGGCATGTGACCGTCGAGCGGTTCAGTGCGGCGGACGATTTCGGCAATATCATCAACCCGATGATCGTGTCGGGCCAAGTCCATGGCGGGATTGCGCAGGGGATCGGTCAGGCCTTGCTGGAAAGCTGCGCCTATGACGCGGACGGTCAGCTGCTGAGCGCGTCCTATATGGACTATGCCATGCCGCGGGCGCTGGACCTGCCGTTCTATACGGTGGACCATTCCTGCCAGACGCCCTGCACCCATAATCCGCTGGGCGTCAAAGGCTGCGGCGAGGCGGGCGCCATCGGGTCACCACCGAGCCTTGTGAATGCGGTGATCGACGCTATCCATTCGGGCAACGGCAAGAAGGTGGCACATATCGACATGCCCCTGACGCCAAGCCGCGTCTGGGCAGCGATGCAATCGTGATCGGGCGTGGGACCGGGGCGCTGCCCCGGACCCCGGGATATTTTTGACGAGAAGAAGCGAGGACCGCCTCTTTCTTGCCAGCCAACAAGGATAAGACGCAATGTATGCATTCGAAATCGAACGGCCCACGACGCTGGAGGCGGCACGCAGCGCCATCGCAGCAGGCGGTCAGCCGCTGAGCGGGGGGCAGACCCTGATCCCAACCCTGAAGGCCCGGCTGGCCAACCCGGAAAAGCTGGTCAGTCTGCTCAGTGTGCCTGCCCTGAAAGGGGTGCGCACCGACGACGCAGGCCGTCTGTGCATCATGGGGGCCACCACCCATACGCAGGTCGCCGCAGAGGCGGGTGCCTATCCGGCCATTGCATCGCTGGCCGCGCGTATCGGCGATCCGGCGGTGCGCAACCGGGGCACCATCGGGGGCAGTCTGGCGAACAATGACCCTTCTGCCTGTTATCCGGCAGGCGTGCTTGGGTCAGGCGCGGTCATCGTGACGGACCGCCGCGAGATCGCCGCCGACGATTATTTTCAGGGCATGTTCACGACCGCATTGGACGAGGGCGAAATCGTCACCGAAGTGCGGTTCCCGGTCCCGCTGGGCGCTGCCTATGAAAAGTTCATCCAGCCTGCATCGCGTTTCCCGCTGGTTGCCGTGTTCGTTGCACGCTTCGCCGATGGCGTCCGGGTCGCCATCACAGGCGCGTCCGAAGGTGGCGTGTTCCGGTGGACGGCGGCTGAAGAGGCCTTGTCGGGCAGTTTTGACGCCACGGCGCTGGACGGGCTGTCGGTAGACG
>JBBREW010000322.1:0-3819 GCA_038225335.1 Rhodobacterales bacterium | reverse complement strand
AACGGGCAAGGGGCGCCGCTGTCAGTGCCCCGCCCGGTAGGTATCGGCGAGCGTTTTCTCAACGCCCAGAACCGCAGTCAACTCGCTCAGGAACCGCCCATAGTTGGCGCGCTCGCTCCCGCCCGATTTTAACCACACCTTGATGAACTGTGAAACTGACTGCATATGCCCGTTGATAATATGTTCCCACGACGATGCCCGTCACACGGGGCACGTGCGATCCGAATCTGACGGATGGGCCGTGGCAGAGGCGGCACGGTCTGTTTTGCGGTTTCGCGAACGCTGCGTTGCGCTGCGCCACCACACATCACAAAAATGCCGATTTCCAAAGGTAAATGGTGAGCCGGTCGGGATCCGAACCCGAGACCTACTGATTAAAAGTCAGTTGCTCTACCAACTGAGCTACCGGCCCGCCATGAAGGGCGATTTAGAAGGCAGGGTGGACGGGGTCAACCCCGAATTGCCGCCTCCTCTGGATAAAGTTCCCGATTGGCGCTAAGGCAGCCGCATGCAGACCAGCACCACATCACAACCGTTCATGAAAATGCACGGCCTCGGCAACGACTTTGTTGTCATCGACGCCCGCACCGCGCCCCGGGTGCAGGCGGACAGGGTCGTTGCCATGGCCGACCGCCACCGGGGCATCGGTTTTGATCAGCTGGCTGAAATCACACCCAGCGACAGCGGCGATCTGCATCTGACTTTCTGGAACAGCGACGGGTCGACCTCGGCTGCCTGCGGCAATGCCACCCGCTGCATCGCAGCCTGGCATATGGCGCAGCACGGCACCCGGTCCGTCGTCATCACGACCGACCGGGGCGCGTTGCAGGCCTGTCTGACGGCGGACGATCTGCCCTCTGTCAACATGGGGCATCCGCTGTTGGACTGGGCCGATGTGCCGCTGGCGCAGGCGATGGACACCCTGTTGCTGCCTATCGACGGCGCACCCACGGCAACCGGCATGGGCAACCCCCATTGCACCTTCTTTGTCGCTGATGTGGCCGCCGTGGATCTGCCGGGACGGGGGGCCGCGATGGAACATCATCCGCTGTTTCCAGCCCGCACCAATGTGCAGTTCGCCCAGGTGGTCGGGCCCGATCATCTGCGGATGCGGGTCTGGGAACGCGGGGCGGGGGTCACGCTTGCCTCTGGTTCGTCGTCCTGCGCCGTTGCCGTGGCCGCCGCCCGGCGTGGCCTGACAGGGCGGGCCGTGCGGGTCGACCTTGACGGCGGCACGCTGGCGGTCGACTGGCGCGATGACGGCGTCTGGATGACCGGTCCAGTGGCCCATGTCTTTGACGGTGTCTGGCATGGCTGATACGCCCGTCTTTTCCAACCACGGATGCCGCCTGAACGCATACGAGGTGGCCGCCATGACCGAATTGGCACAGGCCGCCGGTGTGCGGAACACCGTGGTCGTCAACACCTGCGCCGTGACGGCAGAGGCGGTGCGCAAGGCCCGACAGGACATCCGCAAGCTGCGCCGCGCACACCCGGATGCGACCCTGATCGTCACCGGCTGCGCCGCTCAGACCGAACCCGCCACCTTTTCCGCGATGCCAGAGGTCGATCTGGTGATCGGCAATACCGAAAAGATGCAGCCCGCGACATGGTCCGCCCTGTCGCCCGATTTCACCGGACCCACCGAACCCGTTCAGGTCAACGACATCATGAGCGTCACCGAAACCGCAGGTCATCTGATCGACGGCTTTGGCACCCGCAGCCGCGCCTATGTGCAGGTCCAGAACGGCTGCGACCACCGCTGCACCTTCTGCATCATTCCTTTTGGCCGCGGCAATTCCCGGTCGGTCCCGGCGGGTGTGGTCGTGGATCAGATCAAGCGCCTTGTTGACCGTGGCTTTCAGGAAGTCGTGCTGACCGGGGTGGACCTGACATCATGGGGAGCCGATCTGCCGGCGACACCCCGGCTGGGCGATCTGGTGCTGCGCATCCTGCGTCTGGTGCCGGACCTGCCGCGCCTGCGTATTTCGTCGATCGACAGCATAGAGGTGGACGCGGCCCTGTTGCAGGCCATCGCGACCGAACCCCGGCTGATGCCGCATCTGCACCTGTCCTTGCAACACGGCGACAACCTGATCCTGAAACGGATGAAACGCCGCCATTCGCGCGACGACGCCGTGGCCTTTGCCGAACAGGCCCGGCGTTTGCGTCCGGACATGACCTTTGGCGCGGATATCATCGTGGGCTTTCCGACGGAAACCGATGCGGCCTTTGCCAACAGCCTTGATCTGGTCGCGGCCTGCGGTCTGACCTGGCTGCATGTCTTTCCCTATTCGCCGCGTCCCGGCACCCCTGCTGCCCGGATGCCGCAGGTCAAGGGACCCACGATCAAGGCCCGCGCCGCCCGCCTGCGCGCCGCAGGCGAAGCAGCCGTCCAGACCCATCTGACCGCCCAGATCGGCCAGACCCACCAGATCTTGATGGAATCGCCTCGCATGGGCCGCACCGCCCAGTTCGCAGAGGTGCATTTCGACACCGACCAACCCGAAAGCCGGATTGTCACCCGCCGGATCAGTGCCGTGTCTGGCACCGTCCTTCGCGCCTGATACCCCCCTCCTCGCTTTTTTCGAAATACTCCGGGGGGGGGCAGACCCGCAGGGCTGCCGGAGGCAGCGCCCCCTTGGCCGCTTGTCAGGGGAGCGGTGTCATGATTGTCTGCCCTTCAACCCCGACACAGGATGACCGTCATGAAACTGCTGACCTCGCCCGCCTCGCCCTTTGCGCGCAAATGCCGCGTCCTTGTCAAAGAGGCCCGTCTGCAGGACATGGTGACGGAAATCACCGTCACCACCAGCGCCACGGACACTGATCCGGCGGTTGCGGCCGCCAATCCGCTGGGCAAGATCCCGGCCTTGCTGCGCGATCACGGTCCGGCCATCCACGACAGCCGCGTCATCACCCGCTTTCTGGACAATCACGCCGGAACGGAGTTTTACCCCAAATCCCGCCTGTGGGAAGTGCTGACGCTGGAAGCGATGGCAGACGGCATCATGGAAGCCGCCCTTGCCATGACCTACGAAGTGCGGATGCGACCCGAAGACAAGCAGATGCCCGGCTGGATCGACGCCCAATGGGCCAAGGCCAGCCGCGCGATCGGGACCATCGACGACCGCTGGATGTCACATCTGACGGGTCCGCTTGATATGGCGCAGATCGGTGTGGCCTGCGCCTTGTCCTATGTCGACCTGCGGCACGATGCGCGCGGCTGGCGCGAAACGAACGATTCGCTGGCGGCGTGGCATCGGGATTTCATGCAGCGCCCCTCGCTTTGCGAAACGGCTGTGACCTGACGGATCAGTCGTCAAATGGTCAGAAACTGAAACTGACGCCGACGTTGACCGCATTCGTGATGATGTCGGTATTCAGGGTGCCACCACCGTCCAGATCGGCCTCGTTCTGGCTATATGTGAACTTGTATTCACCAAATACGGAAAACCGGTCGCTGATCGGATAGGTGGCGCCGGCCAGAACCGTCGCCGCCGGACCCGTCAGCTGATAGCCAAAGGTTTCGGTCGTCCCGTTCGACACTTCGACATGCGGAATGGACACACCCACCCCTGCGCCAACATAGGGGGTGACGCCCGCCAGCGGCTGAAACCGCCGGTAGGCATTGGCGGTCAGGGTGTTCAACCCGTCGGTGAATTCCAGCGTCTCCAACGTCGTGCCTTCGCGTGATGCGTCCGTCGAATAGATTTTTGTATGCGTGAAATCAAGGCCATAGCCAATCATGTCCGACACCCAATAGGTCGCGCGCAGACCGTAATAGGGTGGCGGTTCAAACGACCGCCCTTCCCATGT
>JBBREW010000321.1:0-3821 GCA_038225335.1 Rhodobacterales bacterium | reverse complement strand
CGGGGCATCCACCCGGATGACCTGTCACCAAAGGACGCGCTGTCACTGATCTATGAACTGCGCGCGATGATGCCGGACAAGGCCTGAGGTCGGGTAAAAGGCGGTCCGCCTTTCTTCTCGTCAGAAATATCCCGGGGGGTCCGGGGGACTGGCCCCCCGGCGCGGTCGGTCTGCAGCGCGCGCCGCGCTGTCAGCTGGCAGGCATCGACGACACGCCGACTTGCGCGGGGCGCAGCAGGCGGTCGTGCAGCATGAAGCCTTCGGTCGACACCTGAATGATATGACCGGATTTCGTGCCGGGGACCGGTGCCTCGAACATCGCCTGATGCAGGTTGGGATCGAACTTGTCGCCGACCACTGGCACGATGGGGTCGATCCCGTGTTTCTTGAACACTGAAATCAGTTCCCGCATCGTCAGCTCCACACCTTCCAGCAAGGCCGCGTTGGCGGACTGATCCGCCTCTTCGGCGGATTGAAGGGCACGGCGCAGGTTGTCGTAGATTGGCAAAAGATCACGCGACATGCGGGCGCTGCCATAGTTTTCGGCCTCTTTGCGGTCACGGTCGGCCCGCTTGCGCGTGTTTTCCGCATCGGCCAGCGCGCGCATGAACTTGTCACGCATCTCGTCGCGCTCTGCCTCGACGGTGGCGATCCGGGCCAGAACGTCGTCACCGGCGGCATCCATGGCATCGCCTTCGGCTGCCATTTCATCAAGGGTCATCGGTTCTGTGTTGTCGTCGGCCATGGTCATTTCCTGTCAGGTGCGGTCGGCGATCATCTTGCCGACCCGCTGTGCGGTGTAATTCACGATGGGCACGATCCGCCCATAGTTCAATCGTGTGGGACCAATGACACCGACGGCGCCAATGATCTTGCGGTCGGCGTTCATATAAGGAGAAACAACCAGAGAGGAACCCGAAAGTGAGAAAAGTTTGTTTTCAGACCCGATAAAAATGCGCACACCCTCGCCTTCTTCGGCCAGTTCAAGGAACTGCGCGATATCACGTTTGCGTTCCAGATCGTCGAACAGGCTGCGGATGCGGTCGATGTCACCGGCCTGATCCGCATCGCCAAGCAGGTGGCTGCTGCCGCGCACAATCAGGCGTTCGTTCTGCTCTCCCTCGTTTTCCCACAGGACGGCACCCGACTGCACCAGTTCGGCGGCCAGCGTGTCGATGTCCTGCCGCCGCGCCTTGATCTCGCGGGCGATGACAGCGCCAAGGGTGGGCAGGGTCTGGCCTTCGGAAATGGCGTTCAGAAAATTGGCCGCTTCGCGCATGGAACTGGGGGTCTGGCCGGGGGGCGGGGTAAAGATGCGGTTTTCCACGTGACCATCGGCAAACACCAGCACCACAAGCGCGCGGGTGGCCGACAGGGACACGAATTCGATGTGGCGGATCGGCGCTTCGTGCTTTGGCGTCAGCACAAGGCTTGCCACCTGCGTGACGCCCGACAGGGCCGCACCGACCCGGTCCAGCAGGGTGGCCACATCGCCATCCGTGCCGCCAAGGGTCTGGTCGATGCGGGACCGATCCTCGCCCGACAGATCACCGACCTCCAGCAAGCCATCGACGAACATCCGCAGGCCCATCTGCGTCGGCACCCGTCCGGCGGACACATGCGGACTGCCCAGCAGGCCCAGATATTCCAGATCGTTCATCACGTTGCGGATTGTCGCCGCACTGACCTGTTCGGTCAGGGTGCGGGTCAGGGTGCGGCTGCCCACCGGACTGCCGGTTTCCAGATATCCTTCGACAATACGGCGAAACACCTCGCGGGCGCGGGCATTCATATCGTCGATGCGGGGCATTTGGTCAGTCATTGGGTTCCAGAAACAGGCCGCGTCATTAAAGCGTGTGGGCCCACAACGTCAATCGGGCTTGGATTTCAAAGATGGGCGGCGTATCCCCCGAACGCAACCTTGAAAGGAGCCGACCCATGCGTCCATCAGGCCGTGAAACAGCGCAAATGCGTGATGTCAGCATCGAAACAGGCGTCACCCGCCATGCCGAGGGGTCCTGTCTGATCCGCATGGGCGATACCCACGTGCTGTGCACCGCGTCGATCGACGAACGCGTTCCGCCCTTTCTGAAGAATACCGGCCTTGGCTGGGTGACGGCGGAATACGGCATGTTGCCCCGCGCAACCCACAGCCGCATGCGCCGCGAGGCCAAGAACGGGCAAAGCGGGCGCACGCAGGAAATCCAGCGGCTGATCGGGCGGTCCCTGCGGGCGGGCGTGGACCGTGTCGCGCTGGGGGAACGGCAGATCACCATCGACTGCGATGTGATCCAGGCTGATGGCGGCACCCGCTGTGCGGCGATCACGGGCGGTTGGGTCGCGCTGAAACTGGCGGTGAACAAGCTGATCAAGGCCGGGATCGTGCTGTCCGACCCGCTGGTCGATCCGGTCGCTGCGATCTCTTGCGGCATCTATGCCGGGCAAGAGGTGCTGGATCTGGATTATCCAGAGGACAGCGAAGCAGGCGTGGACGGCAATTTCATCATGACCGCCGGCCGGTTGGTCGAAGTGCAGATGTCCGCCGAAGGGTCCACATTCACCCGCACTCAGATGGACCGCCTGCTGGATCTGGCAGACACGGGCATCACCGCGCTGAACACCGCGCAGCGGGACGCCGTAGCATGAGGCGGTTTGAAGGCACGCAACTGGTCATCGCCACCCACAACACAGGCAAGCTGGAGGAGATCGCGGATCTGCTGCGGCCCTACGGGGTGACGCTGACATCCAATGCGGACCACGGCCTGCCAGAGCCGGAGGAAACAGAAACGACATTTGCAGGCAACGCCCGGATCAAAGCCCATGCGGCGGCACAGGCAACGGGTTTGCCTGCGCTGGCCGACGACAGCGGCATCGCCATCGACGCCCTGGGCGGTGCGCCGGGGGTGCAGACCGCCGACTGGGCCGAAACGCCCGATGGACGCGATTTCGGCATGGCGATGCAACGGGCCTGGGACGCGCTGGAAACCGCTGCCGCCCCCCTGCCCCGCACCGCGCAATTCTGCTGCACCTTGGTGCTGGCCTGGCCCGATGGACATGACGAGGTCTTTGCCGGGGTCATGCCCGGTCAGGTGGTCTGGCCCGGTCGGGGCGATCAGGGCCACGGTTACGACCCCATCTTTCAGCCGGACGGGCATGATCTGACCTTTGCTGAAATGGATCGCTGGGAAAAGAACCGCATCAGCCACCGCGCCGACGCCTTTGCCAAACTGGTGGCCGGCTGTTTTGCCTGACCTGATCCCCCCTGACGACTGGCGGGCGGGCGGATTCGGCCTGTATCTGCACTGGCCGTTCTGCAAGGCGAAATGCCCCTATTGCGATTTCAACTCTCACGTTGCCACCCAGATCGACGAGGCGCGCTGGCAGTCCGCCTATGAAAGCGAGATCGCCCGCGTCGGCGCACAGACCCAAGGCCGCGTGTTGCAGTCCGTCTTTTTCGGCGGCGGAACGCCCAGCATGATGTCGCCCGATCTGGTGGATGCCGTGCTGCGGGCGATCCGGGCGCAATGGCCGATGGCTAACGACGCGGAAATCACGCTGGAAGCGAACCCGACATCGGTCGAGGCAGGCCGTTTCGCCGGTTACCGCGACGCGGGCGTGAACCGGGTCTCTTTGGGTGTGCAGGCCCTGAATGACGGTGATCTGCGGCGGCTGGGACGGATGCACAGCGCGGCAGAGGCGATGGCCGCATTTGACACGGCCCGCAGCATTTTCAACCGCGTCAGTTTCGATCTGATATATGCCCGGCAGGACCAGACATTGGCCGACTGGCGCGCCGAACTCGCGCAGGCGCTGACCCTCGC
>JBBREW010000320.1:0-3834 GCA_038225335.1 Rhodobacterales bacterium | reverse complement strand
TCGCGACCGATCCCCGGGCGATCTGGCGGCTGTTTGCGGCAAACTTTCATCTGTTTCGCGGCACGCCGTCGTGGCTGTGGCTGACGCATGCCTTTGAGGATGTGTTCGGTGTGCGGGACCGCCTTTCAGATGCGACGGCTGACGCGATCTATGACCAGATTGCCCACTGTCTGGCGCAGGATGCCTTTCGGCCCCGCGCCTTGTTCGACCGGTTCAACATCGCGGTCATGGCGACCACCGATGCGGCGACAGACGATCTGGCGTGGCATGGCATGATCCGCGACAGCGGTTGGTCAGGCCGCGTCATCACCGCCTATCGCCCGGATGCCGTCATCGACCCCGCGGCACCGGGATTTGCCGACAATGTCGCCGTGCTGGGGCAGTTGGCGGGGGAAGACGCCACAACCTGGACCGGGTATCTGGCCGCGCACCGCAATCGCCGCGCCTATTTCAAGACCTTTGGTGCCACCAGCACCGATCACGGTCATCCCACGGCCCGGACAGAGGATCTGGCCCCCGATGTGGCCGCCCGCCTGTTCGCCAAGGCCCTGCAAGGCACCTGTTCCGCCGAAGAAGCAGACCAGTTCCGTGGTCACATGCTGACCGAAATGGCGCGGATGTCGCTGGATGATGATCTTGTCATGCAGATCCATCCGGGTGCGCTGCGCAATCATGCGACCGATGCCTTTGCCCGCTTTGGCCGGGACAAGGGATACGACATTCCGACCCGGACCGATTACGTCCACGCCTTGCGCCCCCTGCTGAATGCGGTGGGGCATCGCCCTGATCTGACGGTGATCCTGTTCACGCTGGACGAATCCGCCTATGCGCGCGAACTTGCACCACTGGCGGGCGTCTATCCTTGTCTGCGCCTTGGTCCGCCATGGTGGTTCCATGACAGCCCCGAAGGCATGTTGCGGTTCCGCCAGATGACGACGGAAACCGCAGGTTTTTACAACACGGTCGGGTTCAACGACGACACCCGCGCGTTTTGTTCGATCCCCGCGCGGCACGACGTTGCCCGCCGGGTTGATTGCGCCTTCCTTGCCACGCTGGTCGCCTCCGGGCGGCTGGACGCGGACGAGGCACCACAGGTCGCTCATGACCTGACGTTCCGGCTTGCACATCAAGCCTATCGGCTGTGATCAGCCACATTTCCTGGGGAGGAAAACACATGAAACTGCATACCACACTGATTGCGGCCCTGTTGGGCAGTGCCGCCATGGCCAGCGCCGCCAGCGCCGCCTGCGAGGTGACCCTGCGGTCATCCGATACCCATCCCGAAGGTTACCCCACCGTGGTGGCCGTGCAGGAAATGGGCAAGATGGTCACCGAACGCACCGACGGGCGCATCTGCATCGACGTTTTCGCCTCTGCCCAGCTGGGCGAGGAAAAGGACACCATCGAACAGACGCAGTTCGGGGTGATCGACATGAACCGGGTCAGCCTTGGGCCGTTCAACAACATCATCGAAGAGACGCAAGTGCCGTCGCTGCCTTATATTTTCCGGTCCGTCAGCCATATGCACACCGTCATGGACGGCCCTGTGGGCCAGCAGATCCTTGACGCCTTTGCGGATCACGATCTGGTCGGTCTGGCCTTTTACGACGGCGGGTCGCGCAGCTTTTACAATTCTGAAAAGCCGATCACGTCGATGGCCGACATGGCCGGCATGAAATTCCGTGTCATGCAGTCCGACATGTTCGTGGATATGGTCGACGCTCTTGGTGCCAATGCGACCCCGATGCCCTACGGTGAAGTCTATTCCGGCATCCAGACCGGGGTGATCGACGGGGCTGAAAACAACTGGCCCTCCTACGACAGCTCCGGCCATTTCGAGGTGGCGAAATACTACACCATGGACGAACACCTGATCGTGCCCGAAGTGCTGGTGATGGCAAAATCGTCCTTTGATGCATTGAGCGCCGAAGACCAGGAGATCATCCGTCAGGCGGCCCGCGATTCCGTGCCGCTGATGCGCGACCTCTGGGCTGCGCGGGAACGCGAATCCGAAGAAAAGGTGCGCGCCGCCGGGGCAGAGATCATCACCGACATCGACAAGACCCCCTTCATCGAAGCGATGGTGCCGGTTTACGAAAAATACGTGACCACCGACACGCTGCGCCAGATGGTGACCGACATTCAGGCCACAGAATAAGGCCCTGCTGCGTATCATAAAAATCCCGCCCGCGTGATCTGCGCGGGCGGGGCATCATGCCGTCAGGGGGGCAGTCGTGCACAATTTCATGCTATCGGTCGCGCATCTGACCGGGGCGCTGGCCCGCATCGCCCTGTGGGTGGCGGGCATCGGTCTGGTCATGATGACCGCATTCATCGCGGCACAGGTCGTCTGGCGCTATGGGCTGAACGACAGCCTTGTCTGGACAGAACCTGCGGCGGTCATGATCATGGGATGGTTCATCTTTCTGGGGGCCGCCGTCGGCATCCGCGAAGGATATCACCTGTCCTTTGACGTGGTCCTGTATCTCTTGCCGCCAAAGGCAAAGCTGGTGCTGTTCACCATCTCTGACATCGTGGTGGCGGCATTCGGTGGCGGCATGTTCTGGTTCGGCTGGTCACTGGCCGCCCGCGCTGCACGCAACACCATGCCGTCGCTGGGGATTTCCGACGCGTGGAGCTTCATGCCGCTTGTCTTCGGTGGCGTGCTTGTCGTGATTTTTTCACTGGAACGCATCGCACGGCGTGCGGCGGGCTTGCCCACCGTCCGCTTTGGCGATGATACAGAGGCCGCGTGATGGAGCTTTATGTGCTTTTTGGCACCTTCGTGGTGCTGCTGCTGATCGGCACCCCGGTTGCCTTCTGTCTGGGTGTCTCAAGTTTTGCGACGGTGCTTTATCTGGGCCTGCCCCCTGTGGTGGTGTTCCAACGCCTGAATTCCGGCGTGTCGGTTTTTGCCCTGATGGCCATTCCGTTTTTCATCTTTGCCGGTGATCTGATGGTGCGGGGCGATATTGCCCGACGGCTGGTGGCCTTGGCGGGGGCCTTTGTCGGGCATTTCCGCGGCGGGCTGGGTCAGGTCAATGTGTTGTCGTCCGTCATGTTCGGCGGTGTGTCCGGGTCTGCGGCAGCGGACGCCAGTGCGGTCGGCGGCCTGATGGTGCCGCAGATGAAGAAAAGCGGATATGACGTTGATTATGCTGTCAACATTACTGTCGTCAGTTCGATCATCGCGCTGTTGCTGCCGCCGTCGCACAACATGATCATCTATGCGATTGCCGCGGGCGGGCGCATTTCCATCGCCGATCTGTTCACGGCGGGGATCATCCCGGGCATGTTGCTGGCGCTGTCGCTGATGGTGACGGCGTGGTGGGTGGCGCGCCAGCGCGGCTATCCGGTGCAGCCGTTTCAGGGGTTCCGCATGATCGGCACGCTGTTTATTTCGGCGGCCCCCGGTCTGCTGCTGGTCGCGATCATCTTTGGCGGTGTGCGGTCCGGTATCTTCACCGCCTCTGAATCGTCGAACATTGCCGTCGTCTATGCGATGCTGGTGTGCTTTTTCGTCTATCGCACCTTGTCGTTCACCGATTTCGTGGCGGCCACGATGGCTGCCGTGCGGACCACTGCGATGGTGCTGCTGGTGATTGGCTGTGCTGCGTCCTTTGGTTGGCTCCTAGCCTATACCAAGGTGCCCACCATGATGATCGAGGCGATGCAGAGCGTCAGCGACAACCCGATCGTGATCCTGCTGCTGATGAACCTGCTGTTGCTGATCCTTGGCACCTTCATGGACATGTCGCCGCTGATCGTCATCACGACGCCGATCTTTCTGCCTGTCGCACAGGCCTTTGGCGTCGATCCGGTGCATTTCGGGGT
>JBBREW010000319.1:0-3847 GCA_038225335.1 Rhodobacterales bacterium | reverse complement strand
TGATCCACGATGGCCTGCGTGACCTCTGGATCATAGATCAGGCGCTGGATCATGTCGTAACGCCGGGCCAGCTTGAACGGCTCTATCGGGCGGGTCAGGCGGGTGTTCAGGCGCGCAATGACGCGTTCCGCCCGTTTGCGGAAAAACCAGCGGACCGATGGAAACAGAAAATGCGATGCAAAGGTCACGGCAGCAAACAGCACAATGAGGACAAAGGCCCAGAGCGGCAGGGTCACAGGATGGGTCATGCGCGGACCGTGACAGGTTTGTGGGGTCCCGTAAATCCCGCCATGCTGCGTCGCAGCGTCTTGACCGGGGTTCAAAGTTACCTATAACGAATTTAATACGTAATTAAATTACCCTAGCGTCACGCAAGGATTGATCCGATGACTGACCGCCAGACCGACCGCCCTTGGCTGTTCCGCACCTATGCCGGTCATTCGACCGCACAGGCCTCCAATGCCCTGTACCGGGGCAATCTGGCAAAGGGGCAGACGGGCCTGTCCGTCGCCTTTGATCTGCCGACGCAAACCGGATACGACAGCGACCACCTCCTCGCCCGCGGAGAAGTCGGCAAGGTGGGTGTGCCGATCTGCCATCTGGGTGACATGCGGACGTTGTTCGATGCAATTCCGCTGGATCAGATGAATACATCCATGACCATCAATGCCACAGCGCCATGGCTGCTGGCGCTGTATATCGCGGTCGCCGAAGAACAGGGGGCCGACGTTGCCGCCCTGCAAGGCACGGTTCAGAACGATATCATCAAGGAATATCTGTCGCGCGGCACCTATATCTGCCCACCCGCGCCGTCATTGCGGATGATTACGGATATTGCCGCCTATACGCGCGGCCATCTGCCAAAATGGAATCCGATGAATGTGTGTTCCTATCACCTGCAAGAAGCGGGGGCGACACCGGAACAAGAGCTTGCCTTTGCGCTTGCCACCGCCACGGCCGTTCTGGACGATCTGCGCGACAAGGTGACCCCGGCACAGTTTCCCGAAATGGTGGGACGGATCTCTTTTTTCGTGAATGCCGGCATCCGCTTTGTGACAGAGCTTTGCAAGATGCGTGCTTTTGTGGCGTTGTGGGATGAAATCTGCCGCGACCGCTATGGCGTGACGGACGAAAAATTCCGGCGGTTCCGCTATGGTGTGCAGGTCAATTCGCTGGGCCTGACCGAACAGCAACCGGAAAACAACGTTTACCGGATCCTGATCGAAATGCTGGCCGTCACATTGTCAAAGAACGCCCGCGCGCGGGCGGTGCAACTGCCCGCCTGGAACGAGGCGCTGGGATTGCCGCGGCCTTGGGACCAGCAATGGTCGCTGCGGATGCAGCAGATTCTAGCCTATGAAACCGACCTGCTGGAATACGACGATCTGTTCGACGGCAATCCCGCCATCGACGCAAAGGTTGCCAGCCTGATGGACGGGGCGCGGTCCGAACTGGCGATCATCGACGGTATGGGCGGTGCTGTGGCGGCGATTGCCTATATGAAAGGCAGGTTGGTTGACAGTAATGCAACCCGGATTGCCGGAATCGAAACGGGCCGCACCACTGTTGTCGGGGTCAATCGCTGGCAGGCGGGTGAACCATCGCCGCTGACCGCAGGCGACGACGCGATCATGGTTGCAGACGCCGATGCAGAAGCCGATCAGCTGCGCCGGTTGACGCAATGGAAGGCAGACCGCGATCCAAAGGCGGTCGCGGCGGCGCTGGCGTCCCTCCGGTCTGCCGCACGGGACGGGTCCAACATCATGCCGCCATCAATCGCTGCGGCACGGGCGGGCGTGACGACAGGCGAATGGGCGGATGTGGTCCGAGAGGTGTTCGGGCAATACCGCGCGCCTACCGGGGTCAGCCCGCATGCGTCAAACCGGACAGAAGATCTGGACGAAATCCGCGCCATGGTTGACGCGGTATCCGCCCGGCTGGGCCGCCGCCTGACGTTTCTGGTCGGCAAACCGGGGCTGGATGGTCATTCCAACGGCGCAGAACAGATCGCCACCCGGGCGCGCGATTGTGGCATGGAAATTGCCTATGAAGGCATCCGGATGACCGCCGATGAATTGGTCGAAGCCGCCTTGTCCCAAGGAGCCCATGTCATCGGACTGTCTATTCTGTCCGGATCGCATGTCCCCCTGATCGAGACATTCATGACCCGATTGCGGGCCGCTGGATTGGGCCATATCCCCGTGGTGGCCGGAGGTATCATTCCAGAAGATGACATACAGACCCTGCATGGATTCGGGATTGCGCGCGTTTACACACCAAAGGATTTTCAATTGAATCGGATCATGCAGGATATCGTAAATCTTGTGGATGACTTAGAGGTAGCTGCACAATAGGACAGTTTCATTGCATTAATGGAAACATTCTGGCAAATCGGATTTAGTGCTGAACATCGGTGCGAACATGCACCGCCAGTCAAGGATAATGGAATGAATGCTGATCTGAAGTCGATGACGCGCAAAGAGCTTGAAAGACTCCGCAAAGATGTGGATGCCGCTCTGGAAAGCGTCGAAGCCCGCGAAATGCGCATGGCCTACGATGCTGCCGCAAAAGCCGCCGCTGATTTCGGTTTTTCCCTGAACGAAGTCGCCAATATGACCGGATCAGGAAAGCGTGGCGGCAAAGGTCCGAAGTCCACCACTGCCCCGAAATACCGCAACCCCGACAATCAGGCCCAGACATGGACCGGTCGCGGGCGTCAGCCTGACTGGTACAAGGCCGCGATGGCCGGGGGAACCAATCCGGAATCACTCGAAATCTGATCGGGTCATTCCTGCAAGCGGCGCAGTTCATCATACGTATAATGTAATGCAACTGCGCCGTCTGAATCCTGCATGAAATCCGGGGCGGTCGGCAGGCACCCCTGATCGCAAAGCTGGGTGGCGGTGCGCGCGCGCCCGTCCACATACCAGAACCGCCCGCCCGGCGTGGCGACATACCCATCCATGTAAAATGCGCTGTCGCTGTCCACGTCGATCGTGCTTGGCATTTCGTTGAAGTAGCCTGCGTCATAGGCACCGTGGGTGTGATAGGATGCGATGACCGCCACATCGGTGGGGAAATCGGCGGCGCAACTGGCCATGTCGCCCGCCACGGGATCCGTCGCCACCAGTGCGCCGGTGCGATCAAATGCGATATAGCCGCAGTATTCGCGGCGCGCCGAAAATGACTTTGCCTGCAAAACCGTCAGAACCTGCTTGGCCAAGGCCATCTCTGCCGCGTCCTGGGCCACAAGCGGCATGGCAGGCAGGATGCAGGTCAGGATGGCAATCACACGCAGCATGGCTTTTCTTTCGACAGGATTTGACGCAATAGTCGACCGAAACGAGAAGGAAACCAAGACATGACCGTTCATATTGGCGCCAAAGCCGGTGATATTGCAGAAACCGTTCTGATGCCGGGGGACCCCTACCGCGCGAAATGGGCGGCAGAGACGTTCCTGACCGATGCCGTCTGCATCAACGAAGTCCGCGGCATGCTGGGGTTCACCGGGATGTGGAACGGGAACCGTGTCACGATCCAGGGGTCTGGCATGGGCATGCCGTCCATGTCGATCTATGCCAACGAGCTGATCAAGGATTACGGCGTGCAGACGCTGATCCGGATCGGCAGCTGTGGCGGGATGCAGGACCAGACCAAAGTGCGCGATGTGGTTCTGGCGATGACCGCCTGTTCCAGCGGCACACCGTCCGACACGATTTTTCGCGAAGTGAACTATGCCCCGGTTTGTGATTTCGGTTTGTTGCAGGCCGCCCACGCCGCCGCGACAAAGCGCGGAACACCGACGCATGTCGGCAGCATCTATTCGTCCGACACCTTCTATGCCGAA
>JBBREW010000318.1:0-3847 GCA_038225335.1 Rhodobacterales bacterium | reverse complement strand
CACAAGTTCCCCGTCGGGATCGTCGGAAATCGGGTTCGTGACGACGACGCGCGGTTCGTGCAGATAGACGTGGCCCGCGCTGGCCCCTTCCTGTGCCATGGTGCCGCGAAACAGGACGGGTTGCTGGTGGCGCGCCGACAGGGCCGCCCCTTCACCGACAAAGGCACCCAGTTCGGTCATCTCGGCCAGCACCATGGCCACGACTTCTAGGGCATAGACCTCGTCCATGGTAAAGGCGCGGGCGTCCTTGGACTGGACCACCAGCACGCCCAACGCATCACCCAGCCGCTGGATCGGGACACCGCAAAAGGAGGAATACCGCTCTTCGCCGGTTTCCGGCATATAGCGGAACCCCTTGGTCGCGGGGGCATCGGCGGCATTCACGACGCGGCGGGTCTTGGCGACGCGGCCCACCAGACCTTCGCCCAGCCGCATCCGGGTCTTGTGGACGGATTCCGATTGCAACCCTTCGGTCGCGCACAGTTCCAGCGTTTCGGGGTCGCGGAACAGATAGATGGAACACACTTCGGTCTGCATGGACGACGCGATCAGTTCGACAATCCGGTCAAGGCGTTCCTGACCTGCCGAATCTTCTGCCAGCGCGCGCCGCAGACGGCCCAGCAATTTGCGGCTTTCGGTTTCGATCTTGTCTGGCATGGCCCCCCCGCCGTCGTCCTGACCCCGGTTTAGGCGGTTTCGACCGGGAAGGGGAGTGTGAATGCAACACAACCGACAGGTGCAGGCCCGGACGGCGCGACAATTGCGGCAAGCGCGCGATTGTTGGGCAATTGCGCCGTCAGTGACCGGGCGCTGTGGCTGGCATCCCGCCCGCCCGCGCCCGTCACATCAGCTTGCCTTGTCCAGATCAAAGGCGTCATGCAGGGCCTGCACGGCCAGTTCCATGTATTTGCGGTCGATCAGCACGCTGATCTTGATTTCCGATGTGGTGATGACCTTGATGTTCACGCCTTCGTCGCGCAGCACGGCGAACATCTTGGCGGCGACACCGGCATGGCTGCGCATGCCGATGCCCACGATGCTGACCTTGGCCACACCTTCGTCGGCGACTAGATCGTGGAAATTGATGCTGCCTGCGGCCTTTGCATCTTCCATCGCCTTTTGCGCGCGCATGACCTGATCGACAGGGCAAGAGAAGGTCATGTCGGTGCGACCTTCTTCGCTGATGTTCTGCACGATCATGTCCACGTTGACGCCTGCCTGCGCCAGCGGGCCAAAGATCGCCGCGGCGATGCCCGGACGATCCGCGACAGAGATCAGCGTCATCTTCGCCTCGTCCCGGGAATAGGCCACACCGGCCACGACATTGCTTTCCATGATGTCCTCCTCGGCGCACACAAGGGTGCCCGCGTTGTCTGATGGTTCCTCGAACGACGACAAGACCCGCAGTTTCACGCCGAACCGCATGGCAAGTTCGACGGACCGCGTTTGCAGGACCTTGGCACCCAGTGACGCCAGTTCCAGCATTTCCTCAAAGGCGATGCGGTCCAGCTTGCGGGCCTTGCGCACGATGCGCGGGTCGGTTGTATAGACGCCGTCCACATCGGTATAGATATCGCAGCGGTCCGCGCCAAAGGCGGCGGCAAAGGCGACGGCGGTCGTATCGGACCCGCCGCGCCCCAGCGTGGTGATGCGCCCCTCGGGGCTGACACCCTGAAAGCCTGCCACGACAGCGACCTTCATCCCGGCGGCGAACCGCCCCATGATGTTGTCGGTGGGGATCGCGTCAATGCGGGCGTTGGCATGGGCAGAGGTGGTCTGCACCGGCACCTGCCAGCCTTGCCAGCTTCGGGCGGGAATATCCATTTCCTGCAACCGCAACGCCATCAGCCCGGCGGTGACATTTTCGCCCGACGACACGACGGCATCGTATTCGCGGGCATCATACAAAGGCGACGTTTCATTGACCCAGCCGACCAGTTCGTTCGTCTTGCCCGACATGGCGGACACGACGACGATCACGTCATACCCGCGCGCGACTTCCAGCGCGACGCGCTTTGACGCGCGGGCGATCCGGTCAAGGTTGGCGACAGAGGTGCCGCCGAATTTCATCACGAGTATTGGCATGGGCCCGCCCCGGGTCTGTTTTATCCGCGCCCGCTTTAAGGCCTTGCGCGGGCAAGGGCAATGGTCACCGGATGCGGTGCGCGCGCGGGTCTAGTTGGTGCGGCGACGCGACATGAAAGGCAGCGGCACCACGGGGATGTCATCGGCCAGCAGGGCGCGGACTTCGGCACCGCTCGCCTCTCCTCTGATCGGGCGGTCGGGGGCCAGACCGTCGTGGATCGCCCGCGCCTCGGCGGCAAAGGTGCGGCCCACGTCGTCCGATGTCGCCTCGATATGGGCGCGCAGGTGTTCAAGGGGCGTTTTCGCGTGGCCGGGCCCGGTCAGGGTCGGCGCGGGTGCCGCAGGACCCGGCGGCGGTTTTGCCCCGGCCGCGGTGTCGTGCTGGCCTGCGGGTGCGACCATCGGTGCCATCACGGCCTTTGCCACCCGCGGCGATCCGCAGACGGCGCAGGTCAGCTGCCCGGCATCCGCGAGCACCTGATAATCAGACGCAGACCGGAACCAGCTGTCGAAACGGTGCGACGTATCGCAGGTCAGGGTGTAACGGATCAAGTGATTGGGTCCGGTGATGCGGTGTAACCTGAAGATAGGGGATGCCTGCGCGGATGCAACGGGTCTATGCGGGGTGGGGATCACGGGCATCCGACCCCCGGTGGCAGGTCTGGTTGCCTTACAAGCCGGTCGGGTCGAACAGGGCGACCATGTTGCGCAGGGCAGGTTCCGCAAGCTTGGTCGCCGCGCGGTCCTGCACAAACCACTTGCGGCGGCGCTGGCGTTTTTCCGGCCAGTCGCTGCTTTCCTGAAGCACCTCCAGCGGATAAATCATGACGACAACCGGGGTGGTGCGCCGGGACAGGGGTTTGACATAGGAATAGACCCCCAGACAGCGGTCGATGGGACGGCCTGTCAGCCCGGCTTCTTCCCATGCTTCTGTCGCTGCGGCCTCTGCCGGGGTCTGCTTGTGCATTGGCCAGCCTTTTGGCACGATCCAGCGACCGTTGCGCCGCGACGTGACAAGACAGATTTCGATCATGCCCAGCGGTCCGCGACGCCAGCACAGCGCGCCGAACTGGGTCCGCACATCGGTTTTGCCGCCGCGCAGTTTCAGCGGCAGTTGGCCGCGTGGCGCGGCAGGGGTGGTGGCGCTGGGCAAGAGGCTTACATCCCGTGGTGATATGAACCCTGTCGTCCCATACCCCCCGCAGGTCCGCAAGACGCAACCGCGTTTCATCGGGTCAGAGATTTACCGCCATTCGTCCTATGGCCCGTTCCATCCCTTGCGGGTGCCGCGCGTGTCCACGGTGATGGACCTGTGCCGGGCGCTGGACTGGATCGCGCCGGGGCAATACCTGACATCGCCCCGCGCGAAACCGGCGGCGCTGCTATCGTTCCACACACCGGAATACATTGCCGCGCTGCAACGGGCAGAGGCGGCCCAGCAGGTCACGGATACGGACCGCGCGCGCCACGGCCTTGGCACGGCGAACAACCCCGTATTCCCAGAGATGTATCGCAGGCCCGCCACATCGGCGGGGGCTGCGATGCTGGCGGGGGAGCTGCTGCGCCATCCGGGCACGGTGTTCACGCCGGCGGGCGGCACGCATCACGGATTTCCTGACCGGGCCGGGGGGTTTTGTTACCTGAACGATCCGGTGCTGGCGATCCAGTCGCTGCGGCGCGGCGGCAGCGCGCGCATCGCCTATGTCGACATTGATGCGCATCACTGCGACGGGGTGGATCATGCCTTTCGCGCCGATCCCGA
>JBBREW010000317.1:0-3848 GCA_038225335.1 Rhodobacterales bacterium | reverse complement strand
GCGGGTCTATTGTGGCGGAGGGATCGCATGTCGCGTCAAGCGACGTAAATGTCTGGGAGGACACCAATGACTGACACTCGTGACACATCACGACAATCACGCCGTTCTTTTCTGCGCACTGGCGCGGTAGGGGGGTCTGTCGCAGCGGTAACCGCGCTTGCGGCACCGGCCGTGCGCGCACAAGCGCCAATTGTCATGCGAATGCAGACATCATGGCCAGCGTCGGACATCTGGATGGACATGGCCCGCGAATATACAACCCGGGTCGAGGAAATGTCAGGCGGTCGCATCACGATCGATCTGCTGCCCGCCGGTGCGGTTGTCGGTGCGTTTCAGGTGATGGATGCCGTGGCCGATGGTGTCATCGACGCCGCACACACTGTGCCCGTCTACTGGTATGGCAAGTCCAAAGCAGCGTCGTTTTTCGGTACGGGTCCGGTCTTTGGCGGGTCTGCATCAACGATGCTGGCGTGGTTCTACCAAGGCGGCGGTGCAGAGCTGTACCGCGAGCTGACGCAGGACATTCTGGGTCTGAACGTCTACGGCTATATGGGCATGCCGATGCCCGCGCAGCCCTTTGGCTGGTTCAAGAACGAAGTGAACTCCGTCGCGGACGTTCAGGGTCTGAAGTACCGCACCGTCGGGCTTGCGGCTGACCTTCTTCAGGAAATGGGCATGTCTGTGGCCCAGTTGCCGGGCGGCGAAATCGTTCCGGCCATGGAACGCGGCGTGATCGACGCGTTCGAGTTCAACAACCCGTCGTCTGACCGTCGTTTCGGCGCGCAGGACGTCGCAAAGAACTATTACCTGTCATCCTACCATCAGGCGTCGGAGTCGTTCGAATTCCTGTTCAACAAGGACTTCATGGACGATCTGCCCGAAGATCTGCAGGCCATCCTGAAATACGCTGTCGAAGCATCTGCCACGTCGAACCTCGCTTTGGCAATGTCAGAATATTCCAAGGATCTGGCAGAACTTCAGTCTGACGGAGGGGTCACCGTCCGCCGGACATCGCAGGAAATTCTGGCCGCCCAGCTGGAGGCATGGGATACGCTGATTGCCGATCTGGAAACCGATGCCTTCAGCAAGAAGGTCATGGACAGCCAGCGCGAATGGACAGAGCGGGTCGCTTATTACGAGTTGATGAACTCTGCCGACCTGGGCTTGGCATACGAGCACTATTTCCCGGGCAAACTTAGCCTGTAATGGTATGAATGGCGCGGGAAACCGCGCCATTTTGCCCTTTGTGCCGCCACGCTCACGGAGTTTCCGTCATGGAACGTTATATTCGATTTGCCGACAATGTCTCTGCGTGGTTTGGCAAGGCCTTTGGCTGGCTCGTCATTCTGATGACCCTGGGGATGAGTTACGAAGTCCTCGTCCGCTATGCGTTCAATCGGCCCACACCTTGGGCGTTGGACATGAGCTTCATCATGTATGGCACGATGTTCATGATGGGCGGGGCCTATACCCTGTCGCGCGGCGGGCATGTAAAGGGTGATTTCCTGTATCGCCTGTGGTCCCCCAGCACACAGGCGCGGGTCGATCTTGTCCTTTATTTCGTATTCTTCTTTCCGGGCATTCTGGCGCTGATCTTTGCAGGCTGGAAATATGCCAGCAGGTCATGGGGATATCTGGAAGTTTCCGTCAACAGCCCGGCTGGTATTCCGATTTATCAGTTCAAGTCCGTGATCGTCGCTGCGGGCATTCTTTTGTTGATTCAGGGCATCGCACAGGTGTTCAGGTGCCTGATCTGCATCCGTCAGGGATACTGGCCCCCCCTGCCCCAAGATGTCGAAGAAACAGAGACCCTTCTTGCCCAAGGCAACGCGCAGAAACAGGCAACCGGCCCAACCTGACGCCGTGCCGACCCTATCCGCTATTCAGAATCTGGAGTCTCCGACGTGACCGATCCTCAGATCGCCTTGTTTATGCTTGGCATATTTATTTTCTGTGTCTTCCTCGGATTTCCAATCGCATTCACGCTGATGGCCATCGGAATCGGGTTTGGCTATTTCGCCTACTACGATCCCAGCCGCATGTGGCGTGGCTACAATCGGCTGGATGAAAATGCGGGGTGGTGGGAAAGCACGCAGCTCTGGCTCGAAGGATTCTACAACAACAGGATATTCGACCTTTTCGTGAACCAGACTTACACGGTCATCTCGAACGAGGTTCTGACGGCCATTCCGCTGTTCCTTTTCATGGGTTACATCGTCGAACGTGCCAATATCGTCGACAAACTCTTTGGCTCCATCGCTGTCGCGACACGGAATGTGCCCGGGTCGCTGGGCGTCGCGGCGCTGATCACCTGCGCGCTGTTTGCGACGGCGACGGGCATCGTGGGCGCGGTCGTCACACTGATGGGCCTGCTCGCTCTGCCGCAAATGCTAAAAATGCGATACGACCACAGCTTTGCGACCGGCATCATCTGTGCGGGCGGCACCCTGGGTATTCTCATTCCGCCGTCCATCATGCTGATCGTCTATGCCGCATCATCCGGCGTTTCTATTGTGCGGCTTTATGCAGCGGCACTTCTTCCCGGTCTGCTGTTGGTCGGGCTATATCTGGTCTACATTGTGGTCCGGGTCATCATTAACCCGAAACTGGCCCCCAAGCCGACAGAAGAGGAATTGCCGAGTGTGCCACTCGGCAAGCTGCTCTGGCTGCTGGCGACAAGTTTCCTGCCGCTGGCTGTCCTGATCTTTGCGGTGCTGGGCTCGATCCTGTTCGGCCTTGCCACCCCGACCGAAGCTGCCTCGATCGGTGCATTGGGCGGCATCCTGCTGGCCATCGCCTATCGGGCCATGACCTTTGACCGCCTGCGCGAAAGCGTCTATCTGACGGTCCGCACGACGGCGATGGTGTGTTGGCTGTTCGTCGGGTCCTATGTGTTCTCTGCGGTGTTCAGCTATCTGGGCGGTGAACAGGTCATTTCCGAATTCGTGCAGGGTCTTGATCTGACCACGATCCAGTTCCTGATCATTGCGCAGCTCATCATCTTTTTGCTGGGCTGGCCGCTCGAATGGTCGGAAATCATCATCATCTTTGTGCCGATCTTCTTGCCGCTGCTGCCGATCTTTGGCGTCGATCCGTTGTTTTTCGGCGTCCTCGTCGCGCTCAATCTGCAGACAAGTTTCCTGACCCCTCCCATGGCCATGAGCGCCTATTATCTGAAAGGCATTGCGCCACCGAACGTGAAGCTGACGGAAATCTTCAAAGGTGTCCTGCCTTATTGCGGTATGGTCGTCATCGCGATGATCCTGATGTATACCTATCCGCAGATCGTCTTTTTGCTACCGGATGCGATTTATGGTCCATCACGATAAGGCCGACGCCATTCTGGGGCTGTCCGCCCTCGAGATGCGCGACCGCATCGCCGCTGGTGAATTGCGGGCCGTTGATCTGGTTCAGGCCTGTCTGGCGCGGATCGCTGCGGTGGAACCAGAGGTCGGTGCCTGGGCGTGGCTGGATGCGGATTATGCCCTGTCGCAGGCAAAGCGGCTTGATCAATGGCGGCAGTCCGGACGGGCCTTGGGCCCGCTGCACGGCATTCCCATCGGGTTGAAAGACATCATTGATACCAAGGGAATCCCGACCGAAAACGGAACCCCCATCGACGAGGGGCGGGTTCCGGCAGAGGACGCATGGATCGTCGCCCGGCTGCGCGCCGCAGGGGCGATCATCCTTGGGAAAACCGTGACCACGGAATGTGCGTTCATGCATCCGGGTAAGACCCGCAACCCGCAGGACGTCGCCCACACACCGGGCGGTTCGTCGCAAGGATCGGCTGCGGCAGTAGCCGCCGGCATGGTGCCGCTGGCGATCGGCACACAGACCGGGGGATC
>JBBREW010000316.1:0-3871 GCA_038225335.1 Rhodobacterales bacterium | reverse complement strand
ATAGACGTCAATGACGGTCTGATTGGCGGTCACATGGTCCAGCCTGCCTTCGGCCAGCACCGATCCTTCGTGCAGCACCGTCACCTTGCAATCCAGACGGCGGACGAAATCCATGTCGTGTTCCACCACCACGACCGCCCGCGTCAGGGCCGCGCGTTTGAGGATATCAGTCGTCTTTTCCCGTTCCTCTGCCGTCATGCCTGCGGCAGGTTCATCGACCAGCAACAGGCGGGGGTCCTGCGCCAGCAGCATCCCGATTTCCAGCCATTGTTTTTGTCCATGGCTCAATTCTCCTGCGATGCGGGACAGCTGATCCGCCAGCCCGATTTCGTCCGCAATCGCGCTGATGCGGTTGGTGTCGGCGACGGCGGGACGACTGAACAGCACGGCAAAGGGGCTGCGCGGGTTGCGCAGGGCCATGTTCAGGTTCTGCGCCACGGTCTGATCCTCGAACACCGTGGGTTTCTGGAACTTGCGCCCGATCCCCCGGTTGGCGATCTGCGCTTCGGACAGGCCCAGCAGGGATTCGTTGCGATCCCCCCATTGCACGGTGCCCGTGTCCGGCCGCGTCTTGCCTGTCACGATGTCCATGAACGTCGTCTTGCCCGCGCCGTTCGGCCCGATGATGGCCCGCAATTCCGGCTCTTCGATGTGGATGGACAGGTTGTTGATCGCGCGGAACCCGTCAAAGGTTTTCGACACGCCAGAGACCTCGAGCAGGCTGCTCATGCTTGTTTCCTTGCCAGATAATCGAACAGGCCACCGATCCCCTTGGGAAAGAACAGGGTGATGGCGACAAAAGACAGGCCCAGCAGGACAAGCCACCAGTCGGTCCACTGGATGCGGTAAAATCCAAGGTTCACATCGGGCGCGCCGCCGCCGGTGAACCAACTGGACAACAGCGACACAAAGGCCGCGCCGATCACGGCCCCATAAAGCCGCCCACGCCCGCCGATCGCCACCCAGACCGCCAGATACACGGATGCGATGGGTGCGATTTCAGCGGGGTTGATGATCCCGGCCTGCGGGTAATACAGCGCACCCGCAATCCCGGACACAACCGCCGTCAGGGTAAAGACGAAAAGCTTGTAGCCTTCGACCCGGTATCCCAGAAACCGCACGCGCGCCTCGTTGTCGCGGATGCCTTTGATGACGCTGCCCATCTTGCCCGCCACGACCCATGCAAACAGCAGGTATCCAGCCGCCAAGGCCAGGGCAGAGGCCAGAAAGAACACCAGACTGATCGTGGCCTGCGACGTCTGTTCGAAACCGGGGATGTTTTGCAGCCCGGACAAGCCGTTGTTGCCGCGCAGACCGCTGTCGTTCTGAAACAGATACAGCGACAGCGCGAGGGTCATCGCCTGCGTCAGGATCGACAGATAGACGCCCGTGACGCGGCTGCGGAAGGCCAGCCAGCCAAAGCCAAGCGCCAACAGTCCCGGCACCACGACGACCAGCAGCAGTTGCATCGGCAGGTTGCCCGCAAAGGTCCAGAGCAGCGGAAATTCCGAACTGCCGACCACGCCGAAAATCTGGCTGCCGATGGCGTCAGACACCTCTTGGGGGGTGGGCGGGATGATCTGCGATGACAGGCTGTTCAACACGATGCCTTCGGTGCGGGCATACATCAGCCACATGCCGATGGCATAACCGCCGATGCCGAAGAATGCGAAATGGCCAAGCGACAGGATACCGCAATAGCCCCAGACGACATCCATCGCGATGGCGACAAGGCACAGGCACAGTGTCTTGCCCAGTGTTTTTACCATCGACGTGGAGATCAGCCCCGTGCCCGCCGCCTCTGATCCAAAGGTCACCACGGCGGTGAAGATGGCCAGACACAGGATGAACCAACGGACAGAGCGGTTGGAGACAAGAAAGCCTTGGGTCATGCAAAACACCTTTGGTGCAGGTCAAGGAGAGGTGGCCTGCGCTGCATCAATCGGCTGCCGCGCGGCCCTTTTGGGCGACGATGCCCTTTGGCCGGAACTGGATGAACAGGATGATGAACAGCACCATGTAGGTCTGTGCCGCCAGCGTGTTGGAGGGGTTCAGCCATTCGATGCCCTTTTGCAGAAACCCGATCAGCGAGGCCCCCGCCAGCGTTCCCCAGACATTGCCGACACCGCCGACAACGACCGTCATGAACGACTGCACGATGTAATCGGCCCCCATTTCGGACGTGACCTTGGCATAAAGCCCGATTGCCACGCCTGCGATGCCTGCGATACCGGACCCCAGACCAAAGGTCAGCATGTTGATCCGGTCCGGGTTGATCCCCATCGACGCCGCCATGCCGGGGTTCTGGGTCACGGCGCGGACCTCTAGCCCCAGACGGGTGCGTTTGAGGATGAACAGGATCAGGCCCAGAAACAGCAGGGCCAGCACAAAGATCGCAACCCGGATATAGCTGATCTGGATCACGTCGGACATGACCCATGCCCCGTCCAGCCACGCAGGAGAGGTCAGTGGCCGGGCCTGTGTGCCAAAGATGTTCTTGGCCAGCTGTTGCAAGGCGATGGAAATGCCAAAGGTCGCCAGCAGCGTTTCCAGCGGACGGTGATACAGGTGGCGGATCACCAGCCGTTCCATCGCAACCCCCGCGCCAAAGGTCAGGATAAAGGCCGCAGGCAGCGCCACGATCAGCGACAGGGTATAATCCGGGATGAATTGCTGCACGACATAGCCCGTATAGGCCCCCATCATGATGAATTCGCCATGCGCCATGTTGATGACACCCATCACACCAAAGGTGATGGCAAGCCCGATGGCCGCAAGGAAATAGATCGATGCCAGCGACAGGGCATCCAGCGACAGATCGGCCATCTGGGACACCGCAACGCGCGACGTGACCCGGTCAAGGGCGGCGCGGGCCGCACCGGTGATTGCGGCGTCGTCTTCGACGTAGGTTTCGTGAAAGACATGCGTGGCAACGGCGTCGGCCTGTTCCTGTGCGGTGACCAGCGGCGGCACGGTGCCCGCCGCCGCCAGTGTGGCATAGGCGGTCTCTCGGGCTGCCGGATCGCTGAGCTGCGCTGTCGGCACATTGCCGACCCGGCCATCGACGACATTGGTCATCATCGCATCCCTGATCGCCGCCGCCGTCACAAGCGGCGGCGCCAGATCGACCGCGACCAGCCTGTCATAGGCAGCAGCGGGTGTGATATCGTCGCCAACCGTCAAGATGCGGGCCACGTTGCCGTCGGGCGCTGTGGTGGACACACCGCTTTGCACAGAGAGTATCTGATTGAGTGCGGCCCGCGTCGCGATGGATGTATCACGCGACAGGCTGTCGATTGCGGCGATCCGTCCGTCAATGGTATCGGCAAAGCTGGCGGACATGATATTGGCCAGCTGGATCTTGCGGTCGCGCAGGGCGTCGTCGGATTCATCCGCAATCGAGGCAAGCAGTGGCGGCAGTTGTTCCGCCTCTGGTCGGCGGGCGATGGAATCGATGGCCGACAGGCGGCGGGTCAGATCGGGGTCCATCAGCTGATATTGCACCAGCGCCGTGCCGATCACGCGCCGCACACCGCCATTGGGCCGCAGTTCCGTGTAACCGGCCGGGGAATCGGTCGTCTGCGTGCCGCTGTCGATATCGGTCAAGGTCAGGGTGTCGCCGTCGCGGGTGCCAAAAAAGAACAGGCCATCCTGCGTGCGCTGCCAGACGCCTTTGTCAGACCATGCTTCCAGAAATTCCGTCACCTGCGGCGAACCGGATGCGCCAAGATCGGCCAGCACATCGGCGATGGCGGCGCGGGACGGCTGGGCGATTTCGGCTGCATGGGACTGCAGGGCGGGTTGCAGGTCCTGGGCCAGTGCGGTGTGGCACAGGCCGGACAGGAAAATGACAAGAGCCGGCAGGCGCAGC
>JBBREW010000315.1:0-3885 GCA_038225335.1 Rhodobacterales bacterium | reverse complement strand
TGCCCCTTGTGGCTGGCTGAATGGGCGTCTGGTGTGACACCTTGCGATCGGCAATGTTGCAATGGTGGCAAAAGGATACACGATGAGCAAGAGTTTGAAGCGTGTCGAGGCCGCTTTGCGGGCGGCGGGTCTGGACAGTGTTGTGCAGGATATGGGCGCGCAGACCCGCACCGCCGCACAGGCCGCCGCTGCGGTGGGTTGCGTGCTGGACCAGATTGCAAAGTCGATCGTGTTTCAAGGCGCGGACACGGGCCGCATTGTCCTGTTCGTGACAGCAGGCGGACGGCAGGTCGATACGGTGCTGGCTGCGGCATTGGCGCAAGAGCCCCTGTCGTGTGCCGACCCCGCTGTGGTGCGCAGCCAGACCGGGTTTGCCATCGGTGGCGTGTCGCCCATCGGACATCTGGCCCCTGTCCGGGTGTTTTTCGACCGGACCCTGCTGGGCTTTGACCGGGTCTGGGCCGCAGCGGGCACACCGACCCATGTCTTTGCCATCGCCCAGGCCGATCTGGTTGCACTTTCCAACGCGCAAGTTGCTGATTTTTCATCATGAATGCGATAATGTAAAAAATCGTTACATCAGGTCTTGCGGGCGACGGTCAGCATCCACATATTGAGGATGTGAAAAGCATTTACATTCAACCCCACCCGCCCATGAAGGAGCATCCGATGTATTCATCCCCCGCCTATACCACGCCGTCCGGGCCGATGGCCTGGTTGCGCCGCGCCGAAAGCTGGCTTGACGCCCGCGGTCGCGGTGCTTGGATCGCTGCAGCCGTCGTGGGATTCGTTGTGGCCTGGCCCGCCGGCCTTGCCCTTTTGGCCTATATGATCTGGAGTAAGCGCATGTTTTCCCGCACCAATGCCCTGCGCGCCGTGTCCCGTCCTTTTGGCGGTGCCATGATGCAAACCTCTGGCAACCGCGCCTTTGACGCCTACAAGGAAGAAACCCTGCGCCGTCTGCAGGAAGAACAGGACAGCTTTTCCGATTTTCTGGGCCGTCTGCGCGACGCCAAGGACAAGGCAGAGTTCGATCAGTTCATGGCCGACCGCAAGGACGACAGCACACCCCCTGCTGCGGACACACGCCGCGATGACCCCGCCGCCTGATCCGGCGACACACACAATGGCGCGGCCCCGGACCGGGACCGCCCACCCCACCCTTTCACCCCTGACCCTTCAAGGATGATCCTGATGTATTCACCTGCCATGTCCGACCGTCTGACGGGTCTGCCCGATCCGGTTCAGGATGCTGATTTTTACGCCCGCGTCCCGGTAAAGCGGCTGTTCGCCTGGGTCATTGACGCGACCCTTGTGGGGGTGGTGTCCATCCTGATCCTGCCGTTCACGGCCTTTACAGGACTGTTCTTTTTCCCGCTGCTGATGCTGATGGTCGGCTTCGTTTACCGCTGGTTCACGATTGCGGGCAATTCCGCCACATGGGGCATGCGCCTGATGGGCATCGAATTGCGCGATGCCAACGGCGCGCGGCTGTCAGGTGCCTTGGCCCTGTTGCACACGCTGGGCTATACCGTGGCTGTCGTGACAGCACCCTTGCAGTTCATCAGCGCCGTCATGATGGGCGTGACCCCTCGCGGTCAGGGTATCAGCGACTATCTTTTGGGAACGACGGCGATCAACCGTCCGGGCTAAGCCGGCACATTGCCGCCAGACCACTGGCGGCTTTACACTTTAGTCGCATCGACCTGCTGCGCGGGGGCTTGTCAGACAGGGAAAGCCGCACCACTCTATGTCGATGCGCCACTTACTTCCTTCATCGCCGCAATTTTATGTGACGGCCCCACAACCCTGCCCGTATCTGGCGGGACGGATGGAACGAAAGCTGTTCACCGCCCTGCAAGGCGAGGCTGCGGTGGGCCTGAACGACGCCTTGTCGAAACAAGGGTTCCGGCGGTCGCAGAACGTGTTGTACCGGCCGTCCTGTGCCGAATGTGCCGCCTGCATGTCAGCGCGGATCCGGGTGGCCGATTTTGACCCGTCCCGCAGCCAGCGCCGTGTTTTGAAACGCAATGCCCGTCTGACGCGCAGGGCCACGTCCCCTTGGGCCACAGAAGATCAGTATGACCTGTTTCGCCGCTATCTGGATGCCCGTCACGCGGATGGCGGCATGGCGGATATGGACATGTTCGAATTTGCGGCCATGGTCGAAGAAACACCCGTGCGGTCGCGGTTGATCGAATATGCCGATACAACCAAGCGCGCGAGCGCGGGTCCGGTGGCCGCCTGCCTGACGGATATTCTGGATGACGGCCTATCCATGGTCTATTCCTTCTTTGCACCAGAGCTGGAGCGTGACAGCCCCGGCAGCTTTCTGATCCTTGATCACATCGCGATCGCCCGGGAATTGAACCTGCCTTATGTCTATCTGGGCTATTGGGTGCCGGGCAGTCCCAAGATGGGTTACAAGGCCAACTTTGCCGCATTGGAAGTGTATCGCCACGGCGTCTGGTCGGACATCGGCGATCCCGGTGGTTACGACAGCGCCCTGCACCCCTTGTCCACAGCCCCCATTGCGGAGCAGGTGTCCCGGATCACGCTGCCGAACGGTGTGACGGTGGTCCGCTGACGCCTTTTGCGCGGGCCGCTGCATGGTGTGTGGGCGCAGGCGTGACGTTGCGCACAGCGGGTGCGCGGCCCTTGGGCTTTTACCCCGGCGCGAACAGGCTAGGTTCAATGCGGACGCAAGATACAGGAGAATCGCAATGACCGACTATACCCCGCCCGAGGTCTGGACATGGGACGCTGAAAATGGCGGAAAGTTCGCCAGCACGAACCGCCCCATCGCCGGACCGACCCATGACGCGCCGCTGCCGCGCGGCGATCATCGGTTCCAGCTTCATTCCCTTGCGACGCCGAATGGCGTCAAGGTCACGGTCATGCTTGAAGAACTGCTGGAAGCAGGACACGCGGGCGCGGAATACGACGCTTGGCTGATCGACATCGGCAAGGGCGACCAGTTCGGGTCCGGCTTTGTAGAGATCAACCCGAATTCCAAGATCCCGGCCCTGCTGGATACCAAGACCGATACCCGCGTGTTCGAATCCGCGTCGATCCTGATCTATCTGGCCGAGGAATTCGACGCTTTCCTGCCAAAGGACCGCAAGGCCCGGACAGAGGCGATGAACTGGTTGTTCTGGCTGCAAGGGTCGGCCCCCTATCTGGGCGGCGGGTTCGGGCATTTCTATGCCTATGCACCGGCCAAGTTCGAATACCCCATCAACCGGTTTGCGATGGAAACGAAACGACAGCTGGACGTGCTGAACCGGGCGCTGGCCGACCGCCCCTATCTGGCGGGTGACGATTACAGCATCGCCGACATGGCAACGGCCCCGTGGTATGGCGCGCTGGTCAAGGGTGAGCTTTACAGTGCCGCAGACTTTCTGTCGGTGTCAGATTACACCCATGTGCAACGGTGGGCCGATGCGGTCATGCAGCGCCCCGCCTACAAGCGCGGGCGCATGGTGAACCGCAGCTTCGGTGACAAGGCCGAACAGTTGCATGAACGCCACGCGGCCAGCGACTTTGACACCCAAACGCAGGACAAGATCGGCGATTGAGGCCCCCGGGCGGAACATTGCCAAGCGTTGGACATTGGGCCGGTTCATAACAGAAAGCTGACCCGATGCCCGACACAACCGCCAGCCCCACTGACATTTCGGCCAAGGGCTGGTTTGCTACCACCAAGCGGGTCGGTGCCAGCGTCAGCGGTGACAATATCCTGCTGATTGCCGCGGGCTGCGCGTTTTACGGGCTGCTGGCGCTGTTTCCGGGTGTCGTGTCTGCGATGGCGCTGGCGGGGCTGTTCACCGATCCCACCGGCTTGGTGGATCAGCTGGAAACGCTGACCCGCTTCATGCCGCGCGA
>JBBREW010000314.1:0-3936 GCA_038225335.1 Rhodobacterales bacterium | reverse complement strand
TTCATGGACCTCTCCTGCATTTTTTTCATCATGCAAAGAAGTCTGCGCGTCCGGCCGGTCGGCGCTGTCAATAATCGTGAAATCTGTTCGCGCATAAATGCCGCAGTGCGGCGATTGCACGAATCCTGTGCGAAATCGGCGTCCGCTGCATTGAAAAGACACGGTCCTGTGACGGAACTGACACGCATTGCATGCGATCCGGCGACCGAATCGTCTGGTATCAGGCGGGCCCGAGGTCGCTCGAGACGCTGGCGAGGATGCTGCGGATGTCGGTTGCGACCGGCTTTGGCAGCAGCGCGCGGCCCGCGACCGCATCCAGATGCTGATCCATCAGATCAGCCGCCCGCGCCGCGTCGCCAGACACCATCGCATCGACGAGGGCCAGATGTTCGTTCAGCGCGCAGTCGGCGGAATGGGGGCGGCCGTACATTGCCAACACGAGTGCACAGCGTGACACCATTTCGGTCACATAGCGCAGCAACACGGCGTTGCCGCTCAGTTCTGCCAGCCGCAGGTGGAACTCTCCGGCTAGTCGAATGGCCTGAAATTCCGAAATCGGGGCCGAATCCGACTCTTTCTGCCCCAGACCGTGCAAAATTGCAGCCATCTGCGGTGTCATCCTTGCCGCCACCTCTTGCACCACAAGGCGTTCCAACCCCTTGCGCACAGCAAAGATGTCGCGACCTTCTTCCAGTGTGGGGTTGGCCACAAAGGCCCCGCGGTTCGGGATCAGTTCGACCAGCCCTTCTACCGCAAGCCGCCCCAGCGCCTCGCGCGCGATGGTCCGCGATGTGCCGAAACTTTCACCGATCGCATCCTCTGGCAGGCGTGTGCCCGGGGCCAGGCGCTGTTCGATGATCGCCTGTCGCAAGATGACGTGCAGCTTCTCCGTGCGGGTGCCGGGGGGTTTTGGTTTGCGCGACTGGGGCAAGTGTCAACCTGTGATTGCATGCGATCTGTCATGATGATTGCATAAGCCGCAGGTCAGGTTCAAGGCGCGGTCATATCTGTCCCGGCCAGATAGCCTCACCCGCCTTCGCCTTTTCACTCGCAGAACAGGCGGCGATCCTGTGGGCCACACAGCCGGTCAACACAAAACACAGGGACAGGCAGCGGATGAAACGGTCCACTGCAATAGGCACGAGATCCGCCGCGCCGATGCGGCCACTCTGCCTGAAACGGGGCAGCGGTCACGTCATCCTTCATCCGCGCAGGCGGCGCGTCATGACAGCGGGCGGCATCCCTGCGGGTTCTGGTCCGGCACAAAGCCTGCCACCGCATGCGGCAGTTTGCACCGGACGCAGGCGGTCCGCCCCCTGTGCCACGGGCAAAAAGGCGGCGGCATATTGACTTGGCGGGACCATGCTGCATCAATCGCCGCATGAACTGGTCGTGTCCTGTGCGGTATGAGAGTGGTCTGGTCGTCCCCCGGGGTGTCAGGGAGATCGGCCAGCGGACCGCGCAGTGCCACGACGTTCGTCAACAGTGGAGAACTACATGAACAACCGTTTGGCCGCGACCGTCGCAATCTGCGCGTTGGGTCAGGGTGCCGGTGCCGCCATGGCACAGGACAACACGCTGAACATCTACAACTGGTCCGACTACATCGCCGAAGACACCATCGCCAACTTCGAGGAAGAAACCGGCATTACCGTCAACTATGACGTGTTCGATTCCAACGAAGTGCTGGAAGCAAAGCTGCTGACCGGATCGACCGGTTACGACCTTGTGGTGCCATCGCTGGAATTCATGGCGCGTCAGGCACAGGCGGGCGTCTTTGCACCGATCGACAAGGCTGCCTTGGCGAACTACGGCAATCTGGACACCGAGGCACTGGCCCTGATCGCCGCCGACGATCCCGACAACACCTTTGGCGTGCCGTATATGCAGTATACAACCGGCGTCGGCTATAACGTGGCGGCTGTGTCCGAACGGATCGACGCGGACAAGGTCGGCACATGGGACATGGTGTTTGACCCCGAAACGGCGGCCCTCTTGGCCGATTGCGGCATCACGCTGCTTGATTCCCCGACGGAAATCGTCGGTGCGGCGCTGAATTACCTTGGGCTTGACCCCAATTCCGAAGAGACAGCCGATCTGGAGGCCGCGACAGCCCTGATCACAGGGACCCGGTCGTCGATCCGGTATTACAATTCATCCCAATACATCAACGATCTGGCCAACGGCGATGTCTGCGTATCGGTCGGCTATTCCGGCGATATCCTGCAGGCGCGTGACCGCGCCGCCGAAGCGGGGCAGGGGGTAGAGGTGGCCTATGCCATTCCACCCAAAGGCGCGCAGGTCGGCTTCGACATGCTGGCGATCCCGGCGGATGCACCGCACATGGAAAACGCGCTGGCCTTTGTGGATTATCTGCTGCGACCAGAGGTGGCGGCCGCCATCACCAACTATGTGTATTTCGCAAATGCCAATACTGAAGCGACCGCACTGGTGGATGAAGAGGTCCGCAACGATCCCGGCATCTACCCCCCCGCAGAGGTGAGCGCGGATCTGTGGACGATGTCACCGCATTCGCCCCGGTTCGACCGGGCCGTGACGCGGGCGTGGACGACGATCAAGACGGGGCAGTGACTCGTCCCGCTGTCTGACCTTGATCCTGCGGCACGCCGTTTTCGGCGTGCCGCCAGCCCTGAATTGCGGAATTGAACCCGATGGCAGAAGCGGCCCCTGTGATGACGACGGAACCCTGGGCTGACCCGGATGCGGTGCCATTCCTGAAAATCCGCAACATTACCAAAAAGTTCGGCACCTTTCTTGCAGTGGATGACGTCTCGCTGGACATCTACCGGGGCGAATTGTTCTGCCTGCTGGGTGGGTCCGGTTGCGGCAAATCCACCCTGCTGCGGATGCTGGCCGGGTTCGAGGCACCGACAGCGGGCCAGATCATCATCGACGGGCAGGATCAGTCCGGCGTGCCGCCGCATAACCGGCCCACCAACATGATGTTCCAGTCCTATGCGTTGTTCCCGCATATGAGCGTGGAAAAGAACATCGCTTATGGCCTGAAACGCGACGGTCTGCCCAAGGACGAGATTGCCGACCGCGTGGCCAAGATGCTGGCGATGGTGCAGATGTCGAAATTCGCGGCCCGCAAACCGAATCAGCTGTCCGGTGGGCAGCGACAGCGCGTGGCGCTGGCCCGCGCGCTGGTGAAAAAACCCAAACTGCTGCTGCTGGACGAACCCCTTGGTGCATTGGACAAGAAACTGCGCGAGGAAACGCAGTTCGAACTTGTGCAGATACAGGAAACGCTGGGTGTCACCTTTGTCGTCGTGACCCACGATCAGGAAGAGGCGATGACCCTCGCCAGCAGGATCGGCGTGATGACCGAAGGTCAGATCGTCCAGATCGGCACCGCACGCGAGGTTTATGAATACCCCCAGTCCCGTTTTGTGGCGGATTTCATCGGGTCGGTGAACCTGTTCGAAGGCCGGATCATCACCGACGAGGTTGACCACGTCGTCATCGCGTCGCCCGATACCGGCACCGATATCTTTGTGGCCCACGGTGTCGCCTGCACGCTGGGGCAAAAGGTCAGCCTTGCCCTGCGTCCCGAAAAAATCCAGATGCGCCGCAGCCCCTTGGGTGATCTGCGCAATCTGCTGACGGGCACGGTGACAGAGATCGCCTATTTCGGCGACATTTCCAGCTATCATGTGAAACTGGACAGCGGAAAGATCGTCCGCGTCACGCGCCCCAATATCACCCGGTCGGCGGATGACGCGCCGACATGGGGCGACCGGGTGTTTCTGGGCTGGGGCGGATCAGCCGGCGTGGTGCTGACATCATGACCGATACGCCGCTGCCGCCGCGTCGCGGTCTGCCCTTTGCGCGGCACCTGCGACAGGGGCTGTCCCGGATCGGGTTCAGTGGGCACGGGTTGGTCATTGCCGCGCCGACCCTGTGGTTGCTGAT
>JBBREW010000313.1:0-3945 GCA_038225335.1 Rhodobacterales bacterium | reverse complement strand
GGTGATCCGCGGCAATCCGTCAGAGGTGCTGGCGCTTGCCGGTCACGACGTGCAGGCCCGGGGCGCGGACACCACCGACAGCGTGGATGCAGCCCAGGCAGCCGCACGCGATCTGGCGCGGCGCACAGGCGCGGTCGTGGCGGTATCGGGTCCGGTGGATTTCATCACCGACGGTATGGCGGCGTTCCGGGTGGCCAACGGCGATGTTCTGATGCCGCGGGTGACGGCACTGGGCTGCGCGCTGAACGGGGTGATCGCGGCCTTTGCGGTCGGTCAACCCACCCTGTCCGCCACCGTGGCCGCCATGGCCTGTTACGGGCTGGCCGGGCAGCACGCGGCGCTGGGCGCGGCGGGTCCGGGCACCTTTCAGGTGGCGTTTCTGGATGCGCTTTACCGGATGACGCCTGCGGATCTGACGGCGGGCGCGCGCGTGGTGTCCGCATGAGGGGGCCGGTCTATGTGATTACCGATCCTGTAGCACCGCACAGTGTGGCGGATCAGGCGCGGGCGGCGGCGCGGGGCGGCGCCTGGGCGGTGCAGATCCGCGACAAGACGGCCAGCGACGGCCAGTTGGTGGATCTGATCGCCGCATTGCTGCCCGGGTTGACTGCCCTTGGCGTGCGGCTGATCGTGAACGACCGCGTCGCTGTGGCAATAAGGGCAGGGGCGGACGGCGTTCATATCGGGCAGGGCGATGGCTGCCCCCTCGATGTGCGGCGGCGGATCGGCCCACGGATGCTGCTGGGCCTGTCGGTGGAAAATGAAGAGCAGGCACGGGCAGTGCCTGCGGGCGTCGATTTCATCGGTGCCGGTCCGGTGCGCGCAACCGCGACCAAGCCGGACCACGCGCCACCCATCGGGATGGCGGGGCTGGCCCGGATCGTCGCTGTGGTCAGCGTCCCGGTCTATGCCATCGGTGGACTGGGCATGGCGGATGCGGCGGTGGTCAAGGCAAGCGGGGCCGCAGACATGGCGGTGGTCAGCGCCGTTGTCCGCGCCTCCGATCCGGCTTTGGCCGCCCGGACCCTGCACGACGCGTGGTATGCCGCATGATCCCGAACATCCTGTCGATCGCGGGGTCCGATCCCAGCGGTGGTGCCGGTATTCAGGCGGATATAAAGGCGATTTCGGCCAATCGCGGTTATGCCATGGCCGCGATCACGGCACTCACCGCGCAGAATACGCAAGCCGTTACAGGGGTCGACACCGTCAGCCCCGCCATGGTCGCCGCCCAGATCGCCGCCTTGCGCGCCGATATCCACATTCACGCGATCAAGATCGGCATGCTGGGCACGGCGGATGTCATCGCAGCGGTCGCACAGGCGTTGCAGACCTGCGCCGCGCCCATCGTGCTGGACCCGGTGATGGTCGCCAAAAGCGGCGACAGGCTTTTGGCGGCGACGGCGGTCCGTGCCCTGCGCGGGGTGCTGCCCATGGCCCGCATCATCACCCCCAACCTGCCCGAAGCGGCTGATTTGCTGGACACAACACAGGCTGCCAGCCGCGACCAGATGGCCGGTCAGGCGCGCGCGCTGTTGTCCCTTGGGGCGCAAGCGGTGCTGTTGAAAGGCGGGCATCTGGCGGGGGATGACTGCCCTGACCTGCTGGCAGATGGTGGCGATCTGATCTGGTTTGAAGGCGCGCGGCAGGCAACGACGCGCACCCATGGCACCGGATGCACCCTGTCATCCGCGCTGGCGACCGGGCTGGGGCATGGTCAGTCGCTGGCGGCGGCGACGCGCAGCGCAAAGGATTATGTCGCGCGGGCGATCGCAGGTGCGCCCGCGCTGGCCGTGGGTCAGGGACATGGCCCCACCCATCATTTTCACGCATTTTTCTGAAAGACCAAGCCATGACAAAATCAATCGCAGACATGACCGTTCTGGTGACGGGGGCGGGGCGGGGCCTTGGGGCGGCGCTTGCCCGCGCCTTTGCCCGCGAAGGTGCGCAGGTGGTCATCAACTATCGCGACAGTGCCGCACAGGCGCAGGCGCTGGCCACGACGCTGGGCCCGCGCGCGATGGCTGTGCAGGCCGATGTGACCGATGCAGCACAGGTCGCCCGGATGATGGCAAAGGTTACATCGCAATGCGGGGCACCCGATGTGCTGGTCCACAATGCGCTGGCGCAATTCAGTTTTGACGGCGACGCGCGCACGCCGCTTGACCGGATGCTCTGGGCTGACATCGCCCGTCAGACCGAAACGGCCGTGGGCGGGGCGCTGGTGTGTCTGCAAGCCTTGCTGCCCCATTTCAAGGCGGCTCGTTTCGGGCGGGTCATTACGATCGGGACCAATCTGGTGCAGAATCCGGTTGTGCCCTATCACGACTATACGGCGGCAAAGGGCGCGCTTCTGGCCTTTACCCGCACCGCCGCGAAAGAGCTGGGACCCTTTGGGATAACCGTCAACATGGTGTCGGGCGGGTTGTTGCGGACCACCGATGCCAGTGCCGCGACGCCAGAGGCGGTGTTCGACATGATCGCGGCAGCAACGCCCCTTGGCCGCGTGACCACGCCTGATGATCTGGCTGATGCCGCTTTGTTTTTCGCCTCGCCTTGGGCGCGCGCGGTCACGGGACAGAACCTGATTGTGGATGGGGGGCTGGTCTTTGGCTGACAGACGCGCGGGTCCCATCGGGGGGGCCATGCCGACAGAGGACAGACCAGCAGGATGATCCTAAGGGGTCTTGCGGGCCATACGACTGTATTTGTCGGGATCAGGCAGCAAGGTGAAACTTTCTTGCGCGCGCGCTCGTCTCTTATGCATTATGCGCCACTACCGGCGTCAACGGGAGACTGAACATGAAACTTTCGCTTCGCGCCATCTTGACGGGCGCCACAATCCTGACCGTCGTTCCTGCCTTTGCGCAGACCACCGAAAATCCGATGGTGGGTGGCGCGCCGATGCTTGCTGATCGCAACATCATCGAAAACGCCCTGAATTCCGCCGATCACACGACCCTTGTGGCCGCGGTTCAGGCGGCGGGCCTTGTGGACACCTTGCAGACCGAAGGGCCCTTTACCGTCTTTGCCCCGGTAAACGATGCTTTTGCAGCACTGCCTGCCGGCACCGTCGAAACCCTGCTGATGCCCGAAAACATTGATGCTCTGACCGAAGTGCTGACCTGTCATGTGCTGGGTGCGAACGCCATGTCGGATGTGATCGGCGGCATGATCGCCGATGGCGGCGGTGTCCATACCGTCGAAACGCTGGGCGGTTGCATGATCGAAGTGCGGTCCGAAAACGGCACGATCACCCTGACCGATGAAACCGGCGGCATCGCCAACGTGACCATCGCCGACGTCGTGCAATCCAACGGCGTGATCCATGTCATCGACAAGGTGCTGTTGCCCGCCGCCGATGATGCCGCGATGGACGATGATGCAGCAATGGAAGAGGCAGCCGCCACAGAAGAGGCGATGCCCGCTGATACCGCAGCCGCGACAGATATGGCGATGCCTGCGGACACCGCTGCTGCTGGTGACAATCCGATGGTTGGCGGTGCTGCGATGTTCGCGGACAAGAACATCGTCGAAAACGCCGTGAATTCTGCCGATCACACGACACTGGTGGCCGCAGTACAGGCCGCCGGGTTGGTCGAAACGCTGCAGGGCCCCGGTCCGTTCACCGTATTTGCGCCGACCAACGCCGCCTTTGACGCGCTGCCTGCAGGCACCGTCGATACGCTGCTGCTGGAAGAAAACCGCGACACCCTGACCAAGGTCCTGACCAGCCACGTTGTGGCGGGCAAGGTTTCTGCCGCTGATCTGGTGTCGATGGCAAACGCGTCATCGGATGGGTTCTACCACTTTGCGACCGTGTCGGGTGCGGCCCTGTCCGCGCAGGTCAGCCCATCGGGCAGCGTCTATATCTTTGACGAAAGCGGCAACGCCTATATGGTCAGCATCGCCGATGTGAACCAGTCCAACGGCGTAATCCATGTC
>JBBREW010000312.1:0-3965 GCA_038225335.1 Rhodobacterales bacterium | reverse complement strand
GCGCAAGGGGCACGGGGTTGCCGTGCCGGATGGCGGTCCGTCGCCTGAAACGGACGTTGTTTACAACATGGCGGCGCACCACGATGCCTTTGTGGCGTTCCTGCGGTTCCTGCGCGGCAATCTGGCTGCACAGACGGCGGTCCGGACGGATGCAGCATGGGCGAGCCAACTGTCGTTGTTGCAGGGTATGGCCGATTCCGGCGTGGCGGATGTCATTTGCAGGGAAGAGTCGCTGCGCGGTGATCTGGCGCGTCTGGCGGGCCAGATCGGCCGCACCACGATGCCATCCCTGCCCGAGGTCACCGACCCCTATGCAGCGCGGCTGGCGGCAATTTATGATCCGCAGATCGAGGATGCAGCCCGCGACGCCTATGGCCGCGACTATGATGCCTTCGGGTTCGAGGCATGGCGGCCAGGTGGCTAAATCAGGCGGCTAATTCAGGCGGCCTGACTGGCCTGCAGGTCGGTCAGGATGGTGTAAAGCGTTGCCGGGTCCGCGTTGGCGCGCAGTTTTGCACACAGATCGGTGTTGCGCATGGTGCGTGACACCAGCGCCAAGGCCCGCAAATGTTCGACGCCCGCTTCCTCTGGGGCCAGAAGGGCAAAGACCAGATCGACAGGCTGCCGGTCCACGGATTCAAATGGCAGTGGTTTTTCAAGCCGCAGAAAGATGCCCCGCATCTGCGACAGGTTCGGCAAGCGGGCGTGGGGCAGGGCGATGCCGTGCCCCACGCCGGTCGGTCCAAGCGTTTCTCTCTCGATCAAGGCTTCGATGACTCTGCTGGCAGGGGTGCCATAGGAATTTTCCGCCAGCGCCGCGAGATCGTGAAACAATCGTTTTTTACTGGTACAACCGCCCAGAACCTTGACGGCACTTTGCTTCAGGATCTCTGCCAGTTGCATCAGTTCGTCCCTTTTGCCGTTCAGCCAGCGTCGTGCGGATCAATCCAGCCGATGTTACCATCGTCCCGTTTATAGACCACGTTGATGCGGCCTTGTTTTTCGTTGCGAAACACCATGACGTGGCTGTTTGCCAGTTCCATCTGCATCACAGCTTCGCTGACGGAAAGGGCAGGTATCTTTGCCTCTGTTTCCGCCACGATGACCGGCGCATCGCTTGTCTGGTCATCCTCGTCGTTGTCGTCCTGCGTTGCGGCGATGATATACGACCCGCCCCCCGAAGTTTCAACCGGGTCAGGGCGATCCCGCTGGTGATCTTTCAGCCGCCGCTTGTATCGGCGCAACTGCTTGTCCATTTTTTCGCAGCAGGCATCGAAGGCGGCATAGATTTCGGAATCGTGACCCTTGGCCTGAACGGTCAGCCCGGTGGACAGATGCACCACCGCTTCTGACACATGTTCGTGGCCAGATTTCGAAAAGACGACGTAGGCCTCGGTCGGGCGACCGGCATATTTCGCCAGCGTTTGCCCCAGTTCGGTTTCAACGTGGGTCTGAAGCGCCGCGCCGATGTCGATCTGTTTTCCGCTGATCTGATACCGCATGATCTCTCCTGTTCTGCTGGTATTCACGCATACCAAACCAAGCCTGCAAAACGGTGCGGGGTTCCCTTGGCATGCGCATGAAAGGATGACAGCGCAGTGGTTTCCAAAGCGTCAAGGCCATTGCCGGGCGCAAGCGCCGCGAGCGGGAGGCGAAGGAAAACTGCGTGCGTCATCCCCATCATTCAGCGCCACAACGCCCCAGTCTGTCAACGCCCCAGTCTGATCTGGCGCAGTCTATTCTGTTGCAGTCGGTAATGGGCAGCCAAATGTGCGGGGCCGTCACTGCACCCGGAAACCCTGACCCAGATAGACACGCTGCACATTCTCGTCGCGGACGACTTCTTCTGTTGTGCCGCTCATCAGGACCTTGCCATCGTGCAGGATATAGGCGCGGTCCACGATCTGAAGCGTTTCCTGCACATTGTGATCGGTAATCAGCACACCGATGCCACGATTTTTCAGATCGGCCACAAGCCCCCGGATTTCCGCGACAGCAATCGGGTCCACGCCCGCAAAGGGTTCGTCCAGCAACACATATTTCGGGCCCGCCGCCAGACAGCGCGCAATTTCGCAGCGTCTGCGTTCACCACCGGACAGGGCGATGGCCGGCGCGCGGCGCAGGTGGGCGATGGAAAATTCCGCAAGCAGTTGTTCCAGCCTGTCGCGGCGGCGCTTCTTTTCCGGTTCCGCGATTTCCAGCACGGCCTTGATGTTGTCCTCGACGGTCAGGCCGCGAAAGATAGACATTTCCTGCGGCAGATAGCCGATGCCGCGATTGGCACGGCGATACATCGGCATGGTGGTCACGTCTTCGCCATCGACGGTCACCTGCCCACCTTCAAGGGTGATCAGCCCTGCAATCAGGTAGAAACAGGTCGTCTTGCCGGACCCGTTCGGTCCCAGCAGGGCCACGACTTCGCCGCGCCCAAGGTGCAGGCTGACATCGCGGATGACCGGGCGTTTGCGATAGCTTTTGCGCAGGTTCGTCACCCGCAATCCGCTGTCGCCGTCCTGAACGGTCAGATTTGGGCGCGGGTCGGATGCCATCAGTTGGCGCCGCCTTGGCGGAAAACGGTGCTGACGCGGCCCGTCATCTGCGCGGTCCCGTCATTGAGGTTGACGACCATGCTGTCCGCAGACAGGGCGCTGGCCCCCTGGGTCAGCAGCACGTCCCCGGTCAGGGTCAGCATGCCGGAGGCCAGATCGTAATCGGCGTCCTCTGCCTCTGCGGCTTCGGTTGCGGTGGCAAAGGTCACGCCACCGCTGGCCTGAAGCCGGGTGATGTCACCGCTGTCTTCGGCATAGGTGACCTGCACCATGGGCGCTGCCAGCCGCAGATCGCCCTGGCCGATGACGACATTGCCACTGAACACCGCGGACCCGCTGGCCTGATCGACATTCAGGGAATCCGCCGTCACCTCTACCGGCGCGGTGGGGTCGGCGCTGATGCCGCCAAGGGCCACATTGGTCTGCGCCACGACCGGTCCAGCCAGCAGCACAAAGGCGAAAAGGGCAAGGCGGTTCATATCAGTCGTCCTGTTCAGGTGCGGTGGAGGGCGTATATACCAGTTTCACGCCATTGGTGAAATCCATCTGGCGTCCGGTGCCGGCGGGTCCGGCGCGAAAGGTGACTTGTCCGGCGGTCAGGCTGCCAAAGGGGGCCTGCACTTCAAGCGCGCCATCGGATGTGACGGTTCCGGTGGTCATGTCGGCCAGCAATCCTGTGGTTTCCATCGTATAGCCGGACGAGGTTTCCAGCCGCGCCAGCCCCGCCAGCCGCGCGGTGCGCGTCTGTGTGTCCACGATGCCGGTGCCTGCCTGCACGTGCAGGGTGGTGCCATCGACCCCGTCCAGTGACAGTCGGGGGCGGTCGATGGTCACTTCGCTGCCGCCGGTGGTGTCCGGCCGGGCGGCGGTGGCGGTGATCTGGATGGTGTCACCCGCCTCTGTCAGGCCGGAAAACCGCGGCGCCGCGATCCGCTGTTCGGCGGCGGCGGCGTCGATGTCGGCAAAGGGAATGTTGCCGGTCGGCGCGCCGTCGCGGGAAAACAGGAACAGCGTCGACAACAACATCAGGGCGGCCAGCGGCAACAGGATTTTCAGCCAGCCGACCAGTTGCGAGTGAAAGTTGGCGGCAGCGGCCATCGGTCAGACCACGCCCGCGCGCAGGCAGTCGTGAATGTGCAGGATACCGACGACGACATCCGCGTCATCGACGGCGAACAGGCAGGTGATCTTGCGGTCGTTCATGATGGCCACCGCGCGTTCGGCCAATGCGGTCGTCTGCACGACGGTCGGGCGGGGGGTCATCACCTCTCCTGCGGTATGGTCCAGCAGACCCTGCATATGCCGCCGCAAGTCACCGTCGGTGATGATCCCGGCCAGCGCACCGCTGTCCGACAGGATGCCCGCGACGCCGAACCCTTTCTGAGAGATGGTCAGCAGAACGTCCCCCATCGGTGT
>JBBREW010000311.1:0-3967 GCA_038225335.1 Rhodobacterales bacterium | reverse complement strand
CGCTATCCGACGCAGGCCGGGGCGACCTGCTTTTATGATGCGGTGCGCCGCGATGGCAGCCGCTTTGACACGGCCGTCGCCTTTGACCCTGACGGCAGCGCCCGCCATATCGCGGCCCCGCCCCGCACGCCCTTTCGGCGGACCCTGTGGCGCATCGCCCGCGAAACCCGCGCCGATCGGGGGATCGTGCCCCGGCAGGTGCTGGGCATGCTGGACGCGCCGTTCTACAGTCGGTCAGCCGTGCAGACCCGCCTGCAGGGGGAAACCGTCACCGGCGTCCACGAGGCACTGGACCTGACGCGGTTCCGCAATCCACTGGTGAAGGCAATGCTGACCGCCCGCGTGCCGCGCAGGTCCGGTTGGACACCGCAGACACCGCCCGCCCGCATCTGCTGACCTTTCCGCTTCTTCTCGGCTCAAATATCCCGGGGGGCGGTCGCCTGCGACCGGGGGGCTGGCCCCCCTCTCGGCCTGACCTCAGACCACACGCGATCCGCCCGCCTCCAGCGTGACGATCGTCCCGCCCGCCGCAGCGGCATCCTCTGCGTCATGGGTCACCATCAACACCGGCAGGCTGCGGTCGCGGGCGCGGGCAAAGACCAGATCGCGGATCTGCGCCCGCAGCGCCGTATCCAACCGGCTGAAGGCCTCGTCCAGCAACAGCGCGCAGGGATCGGACAACAACATCCGCATCAGGGCCACACGCGCCTTTTGTCCGCCCGACAATGTGGCGGGATCGCGGTCGGCGAACCCGGCCAGATCGACCTCTGTCAGGGCCGCATCAATGCGGGCGCGGCGTTCGGCCCTGCTTCCACCCCGCCGCAACCCGAATGCAAGGTTATCGCCCACCGACAGATGCGGAAACAGCAGATCGTCCTGAAACAGGATGCCGACCATGCGGCGATGGGCGGGGGCCTGCGTGATGTCATGGCCGTCCAGCACCACCCGCCCGGTAAAGCTGAACGCGGGCGGCAAGGTGCCCGTCACCACCGCCAGCAACGTCGATTTTCCGATGCCCGATGGCCCCATCACCGACAGAACCTCTCCCGGCTGGATGTGATGGTCCAGCGCGACCAGCGGCTGTCCGCCCTTCAGGATCACGATCCGGTCGAGTGTCAGTCCCTTATCCATGACCCAGCCCCCTGCGATTGCGCCACACCAGCGCGGGTATCAGCAAGGCCAGCGCAAAGGGCACCAGTGCCGCACCCGTCTGCATCAGCCCCCAGACGGCGATGGCCCGCCTGTCGCCGCCCGATGACAGGGCAACGGCCTCTGTCGTCAGGGTGGCCACCCGGCCACCGCCGATCAGCAAGGTGGGCAGATACTGCCCCACGCTGACCGACACCCCGACCGCCACCGCAGTCAGCACCGGGCGCAGCAGCATCGGCAGCCTGATGCGCCACAACACCCGGTCCGGCCCGGCACCCAGCGCCGCGGCCACGGTCGCATTGCGCCGGTCCCACGCCCGGAACGGATCGGCCAGCGACAGGAAGACATAAGGCAGCACGAAGACCAGATGTGCCAGCATCACCGGACCACGCCCGATATCGGCCCCCAGATTCAGCAGCAGGGTCTGCAATCCGGGCAGGAACGCCGTCTGCGGCACCAGCAGCGGCAGATACAGCAGCCACAGCCCCCGCTGGGTCAGGGTGCGGTCATGGCGATATTCCGATTCCAGACAGCCGATTGTCAGCACCAAGGCCACCACCGTCACGACCCCGGCAATCAGCGCGGTCTGCCGCATCGCCGCCGCCACCCCGTCGGCCTGCCTGATCCACGTCCGGCTGGTGAACGCCTCTGGCATCGCATCGGGAAACCCCCAGTAGCCTGCAAAGGACCAGACACCCAGAACCGCCAGCCCCAGCAGGATGGACAGGGCGGACAGGGTGCCGCCGGACAGGGCCAGAAACCGCACCGCGCCGTCGCGCTGGCCCCGGTGACCGCTGGCGACCCAGATGCGCCCCAGATGGGCAATCAGGATTTCGCCCATGCGCCAGACGATCAGTGCCGCAATCACCAACCCCAGTTGCAACAGCGCCCCGGCAGCGGCGAGCAACCGCGCGGTGAACACCGGCTCTCCCATCCATGTGACGATCTGGACGGACAGCGGTGATGGCGTGGTCGGCCCAAGGATCAGGGCCACGTCCACCACGCTCATGCCATAGGCCAGCACCACATAGACCGGCAATCTGATCTGCGCGTAAACCCGGGGAAACACGGTTTTCAACCAGCCTGTCGTGCGACCGTATCCCAGTGCTGCGGCAATGGCCCGCGCGCGCTGCGTATCCGCCTGCGCCAGTGCGGCCAGCGTCATCAGCAGCAGAAACGGCATTTCCTTGACCACCAGTCCCAGCGTCAGGGTCAGTCCCCAAGGGTCCTGCACGATCAGCCAGTCCGGCGGTCTGTCCCATCCGGTCAGACCCGGCGACAGCAACCGCGCCACCCAGCCCGAGGGTGCAATCAGAAAGGCCAGACCAAAGGCGGCAGCGGCGTGCGGCACGCTAAGCAACGGCGACAGCAGGCGTTCCAGCGCCCGGAAACTGCGCGTGCCGGACCACCCCGCCACCAGCAACATCACCAGCGTCAGCGCGATCAACGTCGTGGCAAAGCCCGTGGTGACGGACAGCATCACGCTTTGCCGCAACCCCGGCCATGCGGCCAGCGCCCGGAACGCATCCAGATTTGGTCCGGTCAGACCCGCGGCGGGCAAATGGCCAAAGGCCGGCAGAACCGTGCCGTAAAGCCCGGCCAGCACCGGCCCCAGCATGGCGCACAGGGTCAGCACCGGCAGGGCCGGCAGCATCCTGTGCCGCCTCATCGGGACCGGTGCCGTCGCATCGCGTCGGGCCGACTACTGCGCCACGCCGTAACGGCTGGTCCAGTCTTCGGCGATGCGGGTCATCCAGCTGGGATGGGGTTCGGCCTGCACGGTGCCAAGGTCGGCAGGCGACAGGGTCGCAATGCCAAGGTCCAGCGCATCAAAAAGCGCGCGCTGGTCTGCATTCAGTTTGTCCATCGCCAGCACGGTGCCATAACCCAGCACCGCGGGGTCCTGCGCCCGGGCCTGCGCCTCGGGTGACAGCAGGGCATTGGCCACGACCATGGCCCCTTCTGTGCTGCCAGAGTTGTAGGGGATCGCCACGAAAGACGCGTTACCGATGGTGCCCTTGTCCAGCACAAAGGTCCGCACCGTATCGGGCAATTCATCGTTTGCGATCGCCGCTGTCGCCGCACCGGGGCTGAAAGAGATCGACAGGTCGATCTCTCCGTCTGCGATCAACGGGAACATGGCGGTGCCCGTCGCCGGATAGGCGCGGCCTTCACGCCACAGGGTCGGCGTCAGCGCGTCAAGATAGGCCCACAGGGGCGCTGTAACAGTGGCATAGTTTTCGTCAGTGGCCGGGTCCTGCAAGACAGTGGGGTCATCCATCAGATCGACCAGAACCTGTTTCAGGAACGTCGTGCCAAGAAAATCCGGCGGCTGCGGATAGCTGAACCGACCGGGGTTGGCGGTGGACCAGTCCAGAATGTCCTGCATGGACCCCATCGGTTCCAGATCGGCACTGTCGTAATCGAACACGACCTGTGCCATCGCCCAAGGCGATTCGTATCCCTCGACCGGGACCGTGAAATCGGTCTGCACGGTCTTGCCTTCGGTATCGACGAATTGCCAGTGCGGCAGGGTTTCGGCAAAAGGCCCGAACAGCAAACCAGCCTCTTTCATCGCGGCGAAATTCGGGCCGTTGATCCAGATCAGGTCGATGGCCCCGTCCGTATCCACACCGGCCTGCTTTTCCGACAGGACGCGGGTCACGGCATCGGCGGTGTCGGTCAGTTTCACATGTTCCAGCGTCACGCCGTTTTCGTCCGCGACCTTCTGCGCGATCCACGCGATGAAATCATTCGTCGTCGTCGATCCGCCCCATGCGTTCCAATAGACCGTCTGACCGCGCGCCGCAGCGGTCAC
>JBBREW010000310.1:0-3974 GCA_038225335.1 Rhodobacterales bacterium | reverse complement strand
CTGTCGGCGCGCCACCAGCAACCCGTCCTGTTTCGCGGCACCATGGCACAGGAAGGGGCCAGCGCGGGCCACGTCTATCTGCACGAACCGCGCGTCGTCGTCACGAACCCGATTTCCGACGATCCCGACGGGGAACTTGTGCGCCTGCGGGCCGCTGTCGAAACGCTGCGGTCCACCGTCGACGAACTGCTGAACGGCAACCGCAGCATGTCGCCCGACCAGATCGAAGTGTTCGAGGCCTATCGCATGTTCGCCAATTCGCGCAGCTGGATGCGCCGGATGGAAGCCGACATCACAACGGGCCTGTCGGCCGAAGCCGCGGTTGAAAAGGAACAGTCGCTCGCCCGGTCGCGGCTGGGTCAGGCCGGTGACGCCTATATGCGCGAACGCCTGCACGATCTGGACGATCTGTCGAACCGCCTGCTGCGCATCCTGACCGGGCAAGGCAAGAACACCGGGTCGGAAATGCCGGAAAATCCGATCCTGATTGCCAAGAACATCGGCCCCGGCGACCTGCTGGATTACGGCAAGGCCCTGCGCGGCATCGTGCTGGAAGAAGGGTCCGTCGGCAGCCATGCCACCATCGTCGCGCGGGCCTGGGCCATACCGCTGATCATCAACGCCAAGGGCATCACGACAGAGGCGCTGAACGGCGATGCCATTCTGGTGGACGGCGATCAGGGGGTCGTGCACCTGCGCCCCGATGACAGCGTCAAGATCGCCTTTGGCGACAAGCTGGCGATGCAGACCGCCGCACAGGAACGCTATTCGTCGCTGCGGGACCTGCCCGCGACCGGCATCTGCGGCACCACCATCGCGCTGCACATGAATGCGGGTCTGATGGCCGACCTGCCGTCCCTGCCCTCGTCCGGTGCCGAAGGCGTTGGGCTGTTCCGCACGGAACTGCAATTCCTGATCCGGTCGCAGATGCCCAAAAGGTCGGAACTGTCCGCCCTTTATGCCCGCGTGATCGCCGCAGCCGGGGGCAAGCGGGTGGCGTTCCGCACGCTGGACATCGGATCGGACAAGGTTCTGCCCTATATGAAGGCCAACGACGAACCCAATCCCGCGATGGGCTGGCGCGCGATCCGGGTCGGCTTGGACAAACCCGGCATCCTGCGGATGCAGCTGCAAGCCCTGATCCGCGCCGCAGCTGGCGGGCCGCTGGTGGTGATGTTTCCCTTCATCACCCTGCAATCGGAATACGACGCCGCCCGCACCGAACTGGACAAGGCGCTGGTGCGGGAATCAAAGCTCGGGAATCCCTTGCCATCGCAACTGGAACTGGGGGCCATGCTGGAAACCCCGTCGCTGGCCTATGCGCCGGATGCGTTTTTCCGGGCGGTCGATTTCATTTCCGTGGGCGGCAACGACCTGAAACAGTTCTTTTATGCCGCTGACCGGGAAAACGAACGGGTGCGCCGCCGCTATGACACGCTGAACGGCAGTTTCCTGACGTTCCTGCGCACCATCGTGCGGCGCTGCGATGCGGTCGGCACGCCAATATCATTCTGCGGCGAAGACGCGGGCCGCCCGCTGGAAGCCCTGGCACTGGCCGCAATCGGTTTCCGCAGCCTGTCGATGCGCCCAGCCTCTGTCGGTCCGGTCAAGCATCTGATCCGGCAGGTAGATATCCAGAAAGCAGCGCAGACCATCAATGCCGCACTGGACAACGGCGAACAGAACCTGCGGGAAGTGGTCAATGCCTGGCTGATCGAAAACCGCTGACGGCTGGCGTCACATCAGTTGGCGTCAGACGGGCCGGGTCACCTGCGAAGGGATCAGTCTGGCGTGAAATTCGTCCAGCACGGCGGCCTCTCCGTGGGTGCGGGCCAGTTGCCGCAGGCCGAAATGCACATGGGCCATTTCGACGTAATACTGGGTAAAGGCGTAATTGGTGCCCGCCCCCGCCGCAGCCCCCAGAATAGGCACCGCCTGCGTGGCCAGTTTCTGCGTCAGCACCGTGGCAAAGCGTGGCGCGACCCGCGCAATCAGCGTCTGCACCGCCGCACCCGACAGCCCCAGACGTGCACCGATGAACGACGTGTCGATGCCGCTGTCTTCCACCCCGTCGCCGCCCGCACCGAATACCGCCAGCGCCTGCAGGCGGGTTTCGGGCGTATTGGGGTCTTCGCCGTATTGGGCGGCGACACCCTGCACCGCGCGGAAAATCATCGTTGTGGCCACGGGCAATTCGGCCAGTGCTGTGGGCAACCCGCCAAAACCACCGATGGCCCCCGACAGCGTCGCCATGATCTTGTGCATCCGGTCCGTGTTAACCGCCTGCCCCATCACACCGCCGCGCGACCGGGCCGCGACCGCATAGCTTTGCGTCAGAGCGGCACGGGCTGCACCGTCGATCTGGGCGCGCGCACTTTTGGGCAGGAATTTCAGCGTATCCTCGACCTGACCGCCGACAAAGTTGATGGCCCGCATCAGCAGGCCATTCGCGCGCCGCTGCCGGTCGGCCAAGGCACGGATGCGGGCGCGGTCATCCTCGGTCAGCGGGGTCGGGGCCACGCCGTCAGATTGGGTAAAAGCCATGACGCACCTGTTGTTGCCTGTCCCAACAAACATATGCAAAGGCGTCGGATTTTCAATCCTGCGCGGGCATGACCAGCCCCGTGACGCCGTCCCATCCCCCCCGGCGCAACGCGATGCCCAGCACCCGGTCCGGGTTGGTCGGCGGCGGCATCGTCACACCCGGCAACCGGGCAAAGCCGAAGCGGCTGTAATAGGGCGCATCGCCCACCAGCAGGATGCGGGGGTATCCCGCCTTGGCCGCGATTTCCAGACAGCGCCAGATCAGAAGTGCGGCAATGCCCTCGCCCTGATGGGTCGGGTGAACGGCCACCGGCCCCAACAGAACCGCATCCCGGTCCCCGATCCGCACCGGCCAGTTGCGGATAGCGCCCGCCACCTGACCATAGCCGTCGCGCGCCACAAGGCACAGGGCAGCAATCGGATCGACACCGTCGCGCAGGCGATAGGACGACAGCGCCGTGCGGCCCGGCGCGAAACAGGTGTCATACAGCGCCTCCACCTCCCACAGATCGTCGGGGCGCTCGCGTGCGGTCGTGATATCCATGGGTCTGCGCGTCTTCTCTCTGGTCCGGGCCTTGGCGGCACGCTAACTGTAGGCCGCACCGGATGTAAGGGATCGCAATCATGTTCTATCGGCCAGATGCTGCCACCGCGGGGGGCCATGGCCTGCGCCACAACCCCTTCAATGCCATCGTGACACCGCGCCCGATCGGCTGGATTTCCACCCGTGGCAGCGACGGATCTGACAATCTGGCGCCCTATTCGTTCTTCAACGCCGTCAGCTATGTGCCCGCGCAGGTCATGTTCGCATCGACAAGCGCCAAGCCGGACCGCGGCGATACCAAGGATTCGGTCGCCAATATCCGCGACACCGGCGTCTTTGCGGTCAACGTGGTCAGCCACGCCCTGCGCGATGCGATGAACGACACCTCTGGCCCATGGGACAAGACGGTTGACGAATTTGCAAAGGCCGGGTTGGACAAGGGGCAGTGCGACAGCATCGACTGCGCCTTTGTGGCGGCCTCTCCGGCGACGCTGGAATGCCGGATGACGCAGATCGTGACGCTGAAAGGCGACCACAATTTCATGGTCATCGGAGAAGTCACAGGCATCCGGCTGGCGGATGACTGCATTGTTGACGGATTTTTTGAGGTGCTGCGGTTCAATCCCGTGTCGCGTCTGGGTTACCGCGACTACGCCACCGTGACGGAGGTCTACAGCCTGAACAGGCCGGGAGAGGCCTAGGCCAACCCCCGGTCCGCCCAGCCCGCAAACACCTTTTCCAGTGCCACGACGCAATAATACAGCACGATCCCCAGCACCGCGAGGGCGATCAGCACCGCGAACATCAGCGGGTAATCGGAATTGGTCTTGCCCGAATCGAACAGCGCACCCAGCCCGCGTCCGTGCGGACTGACGATCTCCATCAG
>JBBREW010000309.1:0-3987 GCA_038225335.1 Rhodobacterales bacterium | reverse complement strand
AACACCTTGATCGAACAGGCGGTCGACCCTGCGCAGCCACCGATCAATCCGATCAGAAAGAACATGACAACGGGAAACGGGCCCCACGTCATATAGTCGGCACTGGCATAGCCTGTGCCCGAAATGATCGACACGACGTTGAACAGCGATTCTCGGAATGCGAGTTCGGTCACCACACCTTCGCGCCCCCACAGCCATGCGGCGATCATCATGACGCAGACCGTGATGATGCCGAAAAACGTCCGGACCTGACTGTCCCGCACCAAAGGTCTGCCCGCACCGTTCAGCAGCTGGATATAGCGCACAAAGGGCAGCGCGGCCGACAGCATAAAAAAGACGGCGACATAGTGGATCGCCCCGCTGTAATCCCCAAAAGACGAATCCCGGTTCGCCATGCCGCCGGTGGACACGGTCGTCATGGCGTGAACCATGGCATCGAAACCCGGCATCCCCAGCGCGCTGTAGGTCATCCCGCAGGCCACCGTCAGCCCGATATAGATGACAGAGATACTGGACGCGATCTGACCCGCGCGCGGCAGGATCTTGCCCATAGTATCAAAGGCTTCGGACCGGAAAATCTGCATCCCCCCGACCCGCAGTTCCGGCAGGAACACCATCGCCACGACGATGATCCCGACTCCGCCCAGCCATTGCAGGGTGCCCCGCCACAGCTTGATGCCTTCCGGCAGCGCCTCCAACCCGCCCAGCACGGTCGCCCCGGTGGTGGTCATACCGGACATCGCCTCGAAATAGGCATCGGTATAGCTGGCGTTTGTGGCACCGATCACGAAAGGCAGCGCACCAAAGGCCGGCAGCGTGACCCAGATGGCAGAGGTCAGCAGGAACGTCTGCCGCAAGGTCAGACCCTGTCCGACCCCGTTGGCGCAGGACATGGCCAGCACACTGCCCGTCAGAAAGGTGAAGATCGCGGTTTCCAGAAAGATCGGCCAGTGACCGTTGCCCGCGATCAGATCAGCCAGAAACGAAGGCAACATGGTGATGCCAAGGCACGCCACCAGAAGGCCGATCACATATCCGACGGGGCGCAGGTCAATCATTACCTGTGGGTGCCGCGCCGCCGCGGCACTGTCAAGCCGCGGCGCGCGTCCCTGCAGTCCCGGGATCAACCGGTGTGGAACAGTGACGCAAACAACCGCGGGTCAAGCGAGGCCGCATCGAATGTCGGACCTTCGGTCAGGATCGACACGGCGTCGTGGCTGTGCAGGCTTTCCTGATGGCTGGCGATCACGCGGAAATCGGCAACCCTTGGGTCAAGGTGCAGCTGTTCGGTGAACAGACGGGCCGCATCTTCGACAAAGATCGGATTGGCGGCGTTCAGTTCGGCAAAGGCCTGTTCGTCTTCACGCTTGACCATCACCTGCGTTTCCGTTGGCACAGCGGCACGGGCCATGTCGATCAGGTCTTCGAACCACAGCACAGGCTGCCCCGGTTCCAGCGCGACCGACAGTCGGGCCACCGATCGCTGCGAATGTGGCGTGGCCAGCTGACCACGGAATTGCCGTGCATGTTCGGACAGTTCCAGCGAACAGGGGCATGTGCTGGAATAGACATAATCCAGATGCACGATCTTGCGGCGGATCCCGTCGCGTTCCACCAGTTCCAGCGCGATGTCATAGTATTGATAGCCGGTCAGCCCGGACCGCAGGCTTTGCACCTTCATCGGGAAACTGAACCGCATCTGGATGCGCGCGTCAAAGCTGTCCAGATCGGCCTTATAAGCGTCCAGTGCGCGTTCGATCACATCGAAGCTGAAGGTTTCTTCGGCGTGGCTGTAGAATGTCCGCATGATGCGGGACATGTTGATGCCCTTTTTTTCCGCATCCAGACTGACGGTGCCGGTCACGCTGGTTTCCAGCGTCAGATCACCGTTGTCGCGGGTGTGAAACCGGATCGGCAGGCGGAAATTTGAAATGCCGACATGCTGGATCTGCTGCTGCGTGCCCCGGATCAGGCTGCTGGGGCCATTCTGCAAATCGGGCATCGACGCCTTGTAGGCGGCATCGACGGCGAAATCTTCGGGATAGGCACGGGCAAGGGCCGGGTAATCCGGCACAGGCTGGCCGGGCATCAGCCGCCCGACAAAAGGGTCCAGTGTCGCCACTTCGTCCGGGGTCGCACCGCCGGCCCACCGGCGCAGCAGCGACAAGGCGGCTTCGGCCTCTGCCCGGCTGGGTTGCCGGTCCAAATCGCGGGATTGAAGATTCATGGCGCGGCCCCCTGTTGCAGTGCTGTTGCCGATAGATGGTGTGTCCCCGACCGATTTCCAATTTTATTGACGCAGATTAACGATTTGTCGCACCCATAGAGTGCGACATGTTGTCAGGCCGCATCAAGCGCCGCCATCAGGTCTGCGGTCAGATCGCCCGCATCCTCCAGCCCGACGGACAGACGGATCAGGCCGGGGGTGATGCCCAACAGCGCCTTTTGCGCATCGGGCAGGCGTTGATGGGTGGTGGCGGCGGGTGGTGTCGCGATGGATTTCGCATCACCGAGGTTGTTGGAAATCAGGAAGATCTGCAATGCATTCAGGATGGCAAAGGACGCCGCCTGCGATCCTGTGTCAATCGCCAGCACCGTGCCGCCTGCCCCCATCTGGTCCATGCACAGGGCGTGCTGGGGGTGGCTGGGCAGACCCGGATAGATCACGCGGTCCAGCTTGGCGTGGCCTTCCAGCGCCCGGGCGATCTGCAACGCACTTTCGGTCTGCGCGCGCACCCGCAGGTCCATGTGTTCCAACCCCTTCACCAGCATCCATGCGGTAAAGGGCGACATGCTGCCGCCGGTATGTTTCATGAACGGCTCGACCGTGCCCCGGATAAAGTCGCGTGTCCCAAGGATCACCCCGGCCAAGGCACGGCCCTGCCCGTCGATATGCTTTGTCGCGGAATAGATGACCACATCCGCACCCAGTTCCAACGCACGGCTATAGACCGGCGTGGCAAAGACGTTGTCCACCATGACCAGCGCACCCTTGGCATGGGCCAGCCGGGAAATGCCGGTGATGTCGGCCACTTCCAGCGTGGGGTTCGACATGCTTTCAAAGAACACGATGCGGGTGTCGTCGCGGATCGCGTCCGCCCACTGGTCCAGATCGGTGCCATCGACAAAGGTGACCGTGACGCCGTAGCGGACCAGCACCTCTTCCAGCACATAAAGGCAGGACCCGAACAGGGCGCGGGCACTGACCACATGGTCGCCCGCCTTCAGCACGCTCATCAAGGCACCGGTGACGGCTGCCATGCCGGATGCCGTGGCAAAGGCATCTTCGGCCCCTTCGATCGCGGCGATGCGATCCTCGAACATGGCGGTCGTGGGGTTGCCATAGCGGGCATAGATGAATTCGTCGGGGCCAGCCTTCAGAAAGCGGGCCTGCGCATCCTCGGCTGTGTCATAGACAAAGCCCTGGGTCATGAAAATCGCTTCGGAGACTTCGTTGTACTGGCTGCGTCGCGTTCCGGCGTGAACTGCCTTGGTCCGCCTGTTCCATTCGGTCATGGTCTGCCCTTCGTGCGCAAAAAAGCCCCGACGCCACGGGCATCGGGGCGTATCCCCTGACCCATTTTAGCGGCATGTTTAACGTGGTCCGCAATCCGGCATCAAATCACCACCCTGTTGCTATAGGCGGGGGCGAAATCACCGTCAAGGCGGCGGGTCGTGACGGGCCTTGGGCACCGCCGCATCATTACGGAAAATTCACGCCTGTCCCCTACACCCGTGGCAACCGGGGCAAGGAGGATGTCCAATGAACCAGCAATTTCGCCGCCACCGCTATCCGACGGCAATCCCCGTGGCGGTCACGACCCAACGCGGCCGCCAGTCCGCGACGCTGATCGACGTCAATCAGGGCGGCGCGCGATTGCAGGGGGTTGCAGGCGGAATGCGGGGTGACCGGATCATGCTGCATGTGATGAATGAACAGATCCCCGCCACGATCCGCTGGACCGCAGCGCACCGGATGGGCGTGGC
>JBBREW010000308.1:0-3989 GCA_038225335.1 Rhodobacterales bacterium | reverse complement strand
GTGATCAGCGCGTCGTGGTCGGCGGCCAGTGTCAGGATCAGGTCCCGGTCCAGCGGCTTGGCAAACCGCGCGTCGGCAATCGTCGGCGTGATGCCTTTTGCGCCCAGCGCCTCGCAGGCCTGTTCGACCTCTTGCAGACGCGTGCCAAAGGACAGGATCGCAACCTTGCTGCCCTGCCGGATCATGCGACCCTTGCCGATCTCGAGGGGCTGCGCATCGACAGGGATCTCGACCCCGACGCCTTCGCCCCGCGGAAAACGGAACGCGATGGGACCGGAATCGTGGGCCGCAGCGGTCACGACCATGCGCACCAGTTCCGCCTCGTCCGCGGCCGCCATGACGACCATGCCCGGCAGGTTCGCCAGAAACGCCACATCGAACGATCCGGCATGGGTCGCGCCGTCGGCACCGACCAGCCCGGCGCGGTCGATGGCAAACCGCACCGGCAACCGCTGGATCGCTACGTCATGCACGATCTGATCGTAGCCGCGTTGCAGAAACGTCGAATACAGCGCGCAGAACGGCTTCATCCCGCCCGCCGCAAGTCCCGCGCAGAACGTCACCGCATGCTGTTCGGCAATCCCCACATCAAAACAACGGCTGGCGAAACGCGCCATGAACCGATCAAGTCCGGTGCCGTCCGGCATGGCCGCTGTGACCGCGACGATCTTGTCATCTTTAGATGCCAGATTGATCAAAGCATCCGCAAACACAGCCGTATAGGCTGGTGCGTTGCTTTTGGCCTTTTGCTGTTCGCCGGTCACCACGTCGAACTTGCCACGCGCATGGCCCCGGTCGGCGGCCGCTTCGGCAGGGGCGAACCCCTTGCCTTTCTGCGTGATGGCATGGATCAGGATCGGCCCGGTCGCGCGATCCTTGACAGTGCGCAGCACCGCCAGCAGCTGATCCAGATCATGCCCGTCGATGGGTCCGACATAGGAAAATCCCAGCTCCTCGAACAGGGTCCCGCCGACGGTCAGATGTTTCAGCAGATCCTTGGCGCGCTTTGCCCCTTCGCGCAGCGGCGGGGGCAGGAACGACACGGCCCCTTTGGCGGCGGCCTTCAGGTCCTGAAACGGACCTTCCGCATAAAGCCGCGACAGATAGGACGACATGGCACCCACAGGCGGCGCGATCGACATTTCGTTGTCGTTCAGAATGACGATCAGCCGCTTGCCCAGATGACCGGCGTTGTTCATCGCCTCATAGGCCATGCCTGCGGACAGGGCGCCGTCACCGATCACGGCAATCGCGTCGCCCGCGTCGCCGCCCAGATCACGCGCCACCGCAAACCCCAGCGCCGCAGAAATAGAGGTGCTGGAATGCGCCGCGCCAAAAGGATCATAGGCGCTTTCGCTGCGCTTGGTGAAACCGGACAGACCGTCCTTCATCCGCAGGGTCCGCATGCGGTCGCGCCGCCCCGTCAGGATTTTGTGCGGATACGACTGGTGCGACACATCCCAGATGATCTTGTCACGCGGTGCATCGAACACCGCATGCAGCGCGACGGTGATTTCTACCACACCCAGACCCGCGCCCAGATGACCACCCGTCGTTGACACGGTCGCAATGGTTTCCGCGCGCAATTCATCCGCCAGCCGCCGCAGTTGCGGGTCCGACAGCCGTTTCATGTCGGCGGGCAGATGCACCCGGTCCAAAAGAGGTGTGCTGGGGCGGTTGGTCATGTCAGGTCCTCACTTGTCGCGCGTCATCACAAAACGTGCCGCATCTTTCAGCGTCTCGGCCCGGGGTCCATAGGACACAAGCGCCGCACAGGCCACATCCACCAGATCGGACGCGCGGCGTTTCGCCCCGTCCAACCCCAGAAGCGACACAAAAGTTGCCTTGCCCGCCGCCGCATCCTTGCCCACGGCCTTGCCGACTGCGCCCGCATCACCCGTGGCATCCAGAATGTCATCGGCAATCTGGAACGCCAGACCCAGCGCATCGCCATAGGCCCGCAGGGGGGCCGCGTCCGCTTCTGCAATGCGCGGCCCGGCACAGGCCGCCCATGTGATCAGCGCACCGGTCTTGCCGCCCTGCAACGCCGTGACCTGATCCAGCGACAGGGGTGCCGACGTTTCGGCCGCGATATCCAGCGCCTGCCCCAGCACCATGCCCTGCGCCCCGGCCGCCTGCGCCAAGGTCAGCGCCAGTTCGGCACGGGCCGCCGCAGACACGCCGGACCCCGGCGCACAGACCAGTTCAAAGGCCAGCGACTGCAAGGCATCCCCGACAAGAATGGCTGTCGCCTCATCCCAGGCGCGGTGCACCGTCGGTCGCCCGCGCCGCAGATCGTCGTTATCCATCGCAGGCAGGTCATCATGCACCAGACTATATGCGTGCAAGGCCTCGATCGCGGCGGCGGCCTGCCCGGCTCTGTCGCCCACATCGTGCAGCCGCGCGCCTTCCAGCACCAGAAACGCCCGCAACCCCTTGCCGCCCTGCACCGCATACAGCATCGCGTCCCGCAACGGCACAGCCGGAACAGGCGCAAGCGCAAGGTCGATCAACCGTTGCGCGGTCGTGGCATCCAGCGCCAGTTGGTTGGCAAACATCACGGGTCCAGCGGGGCCGTGCCGGTCGCCTGACCGTCTGCGCCGGTCGTGATCCGTGCGACCTTTTCCTCGGCCTCGCTCAGCTTTGCCTCGCACCGCTTTTTCAACGCGGCACCGCGTTCATACAAGGCGATGCTGTCATCCAGCGCGACATCGCCACGCTCCAGCTTGGCCACGACCTGTTCAAGTTCGCGGATCGCATCCTCGAACGTCATCTGATCCACCGGTATTTCAGCCACGGCTGCGCTCCCTCAATACTGCAACATGCGCGGCGGCAGAGGCCCCCAGCGCGGACAGGTCATACCCGCCCTCCAGACACGATACCACCCGCCCGGCGCAATGCGCGTCGGCCAGATCACAGACCCGTTCGGTGATCCATGCAAAATCCGCCGCGACCAGACCCATGCCCGCCAGCGGATCGTCGCGGTGCCCGTCAAACCCAGCCGACAGCAGGATCAAATCGGGTGCAAAGGCATCCACACGCGGCAGGATCAGCTTTGTGACAGCGGCCCGAAACGCAGCGCCAGCCGTGCCGGCAGGCAGCGGCACATTTACCACGTTACCGGCCACACCTGTTTCATCCGCCGCACCCGTGCCGGGGTAAAGCGGGCTTTGGTGGGTCGAACAGAACAGGATGCGGGGATCATCCTCGACCAGATCCTGAGTGCCATTGCCGTGGTGCACGTCAAAATCGATGATGGCGACACGCCGCAGTCCATGGTGGTCCAGTGCGTATTTCGCCGCCGCAGCCACCGTGCCGAAAAAACAGAACCCCATCGCCACATCGCATTCCGCATGATGCCCCGGCGGGCGCATGGCGACAAAGGCATTGGTCGCGTCATCGGCCAGCACCAGATCCACCCCCCGCAACGCACCCCCGACGCACCGCCACGCCGCAGCCAATGTGCCGGATGACAGATGCGTATCGGCGTCCAGTGACGTCCAGCCTTCGTCCGGCGCGGCACGGCGCAGCGCATCCAGATGCGCCTGCGGATGGACCCGCAACAGATCATCCGCCGCCGCAAAAGGTGCCGTCACGCGCAGCAGGTCCATATCCGCCAGTGCACCCCAGACGGCGTCCATCCGGGCCACCTGTTCAGGATGGCCGGGCGGGGTGACGTGACCCAGACAATCGGGGTGTGAAATCAAGGCGGTTTTCATGCCGCTACAAAACCCGTTTCACAGCGCCACGACAAGGGCTTGCGTTTGGCGACATAGGCCCGCCGGACGCTCTGGCGCGCGCCATGCGTCCTGCCTCTGCCGCCGGATCGCGGCCTGTCACACCTGATCGGGGGCCAGCATATACCCCGCACCGCGCACCGTCTGCAGGTAGCGTGGCTGCTTGGGGTCCGCCTCGATCTTGCGGCGCAGGCGGGTGATCTGCACATCGACCGCCCGTTCCTGCGTCTGCCCGCCCGATCTGCTCAACTC
>JBBREW010000307.1:0-3994 GCA_038225335.1 Rhodobacterales bacterium | reverse complement strand
ACTGTCCGCCGGACGCAAGCGGCACGCGCTGGTGCGGCTGGTCTAGATCAACAGCACCAGCACAAAAAGCGGCAGACAGGTCACCGCGGCCAGCACCCCGGCGGCCATGACGGTCAGCCGGGGTGCGGTGGCGGTGATGCCCAGCACGGGCCCTGCCCGGTGCTGCGGTGCCTGACGGCGGGGCCGGGATGTCATGCTATCGCCTTTCTGTGGTTGCTTTGGCGTCATTAACACAGCCTTAGGTTTCGATTGCTTTAACGGGCGCCATGTTGATGCGCCCCGCCTTGCCGATCACCGACCAACCGCTGCCTTTGCAACAGGCACCGGAATTTGCACGCGCGCTGACGCAGCTGGGACGCCGCGCGGCGATTGACGTGTTGCACGACGCAGGACAGGTTCTGGTGGTGTCGCGCCGGGTCAGGGGGTTTGGCGATCTGCGCTTTGCCTCTCGGGGGCCGGTATTTCAGGGCCACGCCAGCCATGAGGACCGCATCGCCGCCTTGCGCGGCGCGCGGTTGCATCTGGTCAATGCCGCGGCCTGCGATGCGGGGCTGATGCGGGCGGCCGGGTTCTGGCAGGTGATGACGCCTGCGCATGTGGCCCTGTTGCCCTTGGATCCGGACCCCGACACCCTGCTGGCGCGGGCCCACGGCAAATGGCGCAACGCCGCCCGCGCGGGGCTGCGCGGCATGGCGGGCAGCCGGGTCAGGGTCAGGCAACGCCCGTTCTGCGCCCGGCGCGACGGCTGGCTGCTGGCCGCCGATGCGGCACAGCAGGCGGACAAGGGGTTTCGCGCCCTGCCCCACGCGGTCAGCCTTGCCTATGCCCGCGCCAATCCCGATGACGCTTTGATGGTGACCGCAAGCGAAGGGGCGGTTCCGGTTGCAGCCATGCTGATCCTGCGTCACGGCGCGGCTGCGACCTATCAGATCGGGTGGTCCGGCGCGCGTGGCCGCACCCTTCACGCCCATCACGTCATGCTGCTGGAAACCGCATCCCGGTTGGCCAAGGCCGGTGTCAGCATGCTGGACCTTGGGCTGGTGAACACCGTGTCCGCGCCGGGTCTGGCCCGGTTCAAGATCGGCTGCGGCGCGGACATTTGCCGGTTGAACGGGACGTGGATGCGGCGCCCCGACTGGCCTTTTGCGCCGGGGTGCTGACGCGCGCGGTGCAGGTTCACCCTTGATCGCGCGGGCGGTATTTGATCTGTCTTGTCCTCGACAGCGCCCCGTCCTGCGAAGTCACCCATAGGGAAAGCACCGTCATGTCAGCCTATCTGGTCTTCGATGTCTTCACCGACCGCAGATTCGGTGGCAATCAACTGGCTGTCTTTCCCGATGCCGAAAGCCTGCCGCAGGACCAGTTGCAGGCCATCGCGGCAGAATTCAATTTTTCCGAAGTCACCTTTGTCTATCCCCCTGCCGATCTGCGCCACACCGCCCGCGTCCGCATCTTTACCCCCCGGCAAGAGGTGCCTTTTGCCGGGCATCCGGTGATCGGCACCGCCATCGCGCTGGCGCAACTGGGATTCCCGCCCGCCATGATCCTTGAACTCGGGATCGGGCCTGTTCCTTGTCAGGTTGACGGCAAGGCTGCGACGTTTACCACGACCACGCCTTTGACCCGGCACGCGACGCCTGCGCCCGATCTGGTGGCACGCGCCCTTGGGCTGGATCTGGCGGATATCGACATGGGGTGCCATGCGCCCGTGCAGGCCGGTGTCGGGCTTGCCTTCGTCATCGCCCGCCTGACCGACCGCGCCGCCTTGGCCCGGTGCCTGCCAGACCCGGCCGCCACGCGCGCCGGGGCCCGGTTGCATCCTGCCGGTCTCGACTTTGCGACGCTTGCCTATGTCATTGATGATGGCATCGTTCATGCGCGCATGTTTGCCCCGCTGGACAACATTCCCGAAGACCTTGCCACCGGCAGCGCCGCCGCAGCCCTTGCCGCGCTGTTGCAGGATGTGACGGGTCTGCCGCAGACGCTGACGATCCATCAGGGGGTGGATATGGGACGCCCGTCGGTGATCAGGGCCACCACATCCGCAGACGTGCCCGGCGTCACGATCGGTGGTCAAGCCGTGCAGACGATGGAAGGGGTGTTCCTGACCCCAGACAGCTGAAAGGCGATGCGGGCGCGCTGTGCCGCGAGTCTTTCCACACACCCTGCCGGCATAAAAAAGCGACCCTGCCCGTGTTCGGGCAAGGTCGCTTCCTGTCTCAGTCGCCTGATACGTCGGATTTCACGCCATCAGCCGTACAGCGGATGGGCACCCGCCTGTGCATGGATATCGTTCACATCGTTCTTTTCCAGACCCAGCTCTTCGGCGAAGCTGCGCAGGAAATCGACCTCTGCGGGATGATCGAAATCAATCGCCATCAGGGACATGGTGTAAACCTGCGCTTCGGCGCCGGCGGGCACGGTCGCGGCCAGATCGGACACGCTCATTTTCCGGGTCATCGCATCTTCGACAAAGGCGCGCTCTTCGGCCGTTGCCTCGTCCAGATGATCGGTGATGCGGGCGCGCTCGGCGTCGTCCATGTGACCGTCAGCCTGGGCCGCCTGCACCATCGCCATCAACATGACTGCGGCCAGACCTTCTTGTTCCGGCGTCGGTGGGGGGGCCGCGTTGCGCTGGTCGCCGAACTGGGTCTGCAAGGCGTTGCCGAACCCGCTGGTGCCACGGTTCACCGCACCATTATTGCCGTTGTTGCCCGTCAGACCGCCGATCAGCGCACCGATGCCGCCCGCGCCGGCAGCGCCGCCCAGACCACCCAGCAAACCGCCAAGACCGCCCGACGTGCCCGACCGGCGTTGTGTCGCCTGACGTCCCGACAATCCGTCCAGCAGGCCGCCAAGGCCGCCCGCGCTGCTGCCGCCGCTGCGACCCTTGTTGCCCAGCATGTCATCCAGCATCGTGCCGGACCGGCCCGCGCGCCCGCTTTGAGTCACGGATTTCACGCCCTTTGCGACGGCCACGCCCATGGCGACCCGCGCCAGTGTTCTCATCAAACTCATCGTAGAAACTCCTGTTTTCCAATCCGGCATGATTGGCACATTGAAACGTCGATTTCATCACAAAGTTCCATGACGACGATATCGCCGGGCGGTTCCCTGCCATCTCGGCTGTGGCCCGCGGCGCCCAAGACGGCTAGACTGGCCTTCCAACCGACCGGAGACGCCATGCCCGCCACCATTCTGTCCCGTGCCCGTGCCGCCGGTCTGCGCATGACCGCCCCCCGGCGCACCATTGCCCGTGTGCTGGACATGGCCACCGACCACCCGGACGCCGAAAGCCTGCACGCCCGCGCCGCGGCCATTGATCCGCGCATCTCGCTTGCCACGGTCTACCGGACGGTGAAGCTGTTTGAAGAAGAAGGCATCCTTGAAAAACACGCCTTTGGCGACGGGCGCGCGCGGTACGAGGCGGCAGACGGGCTGCACCACGATCATCTGATCGACATGGCGACAGGACAGGTCATCGAATTCGTCGACCCGGAAATCGAGGCCTTGCAGGACCGCATCGCGCAGCGGCTGGGATACCGGCTGATCGGCCACCGGCTGTCCCTGTTCGGGGAACGGATCAAGAAGACCTGATAAGTCGGGGCAAGGGACAGCGTTGTGCGCCCGTCAATGATTACCACCCATGGGCGAAAAAACATGGCGCACCGGCTTTGCAACCGGGGCGCGGGCAGGTAACCCCGCGGACGACACGGCCCACAGCCGCCACGACACCGGCGCTTTGGCCGCACCGCGAAAGGAACATCGTCTGGATAATGTCCGCGGCAGCGTGCTCATGGTGCTGGCAATGCTTGGCTTTGCACTGGAAGACATGTTCATCAAGCAGTTGGCAGGGGCGCTGTCCACCGGACAGATCCTTGTGATGCTGGGTCTGGGCGCCGGGCTGGTCTTTGGCCTGATCTGCCGCGCGCAGGGCGACCGGTTGCTGCACCCCGACGCCCTGCACCCGATGGTCGTGCTGCGCAACCTGTGC
>JBBREW010000306.1:0-4005 GCA_038225335.1 Rhodobacterales bacterium | reverse complement strand
CCCCCTCGGTCAAAGAGCGGTGTCGCAAGCTCATCTTCCAGCTTGGCGATGCGGGTCGAGATAGCGGGTTGCGTCAGATGCAGTTGATCAGCAGCCCGGCGGAACCCTCCAAGACGGGCGACCCATAGGAAGGCTGTGATTTGATCCAGGGTCATGACAGGGTGTCCAAAGCTTGCACATCGATAAGGTTAGCAATTTAAAAGCTGCAAGCCAGTCCTGAAAGGATCGGCCATGCAGTTTGAGACTCCCACCCGCTCAGAAAACCTTTGCATCGATTCATTGAAGGTTGCGGGGTGGACAGGACGCGATACCGCTGGTGTCCAACACCATATTGAAGAACCTGCGGCAATCGGCGTTCCGGCCCCCCCACGCCGCCGATTTTCTATCGCGTCGGTGCAATATAATGTGCCAGTCTGACCGGCTCGAAGTGCTGGAACCGGAACGTCTGGCGAAGCAGAGCCCCTGATCCTCACCTCCAATGATCAAGTCTGGCTCGGTCTGGGATCCGAACATACAGACCGTCTGCTAGTGAGAATGTCAGTCGCAGCTTCAAAACAGGCCTGCCCGAAACCCGTCTACGCAGATCTCCGGCCGCCGTGTCTTGCTCTGAACGATCGCCGCGCGGTGCTTGACCTACCCCGCCGCATAGACGTCGGCGACCTTGACCTGCACCAAGTTGCAGCCACGCAGCTTGCTATTGATGGCGAGGTTGAAGAGCGCCAATTCAAGTGTCCGCTGGGCGATCTCGAGGCGGACTCGGATCGCCCAAACATGTTTCGGTTGGAGCGGAAGCGTCTGGCCGACGATCCTTCCCTTGTTCCTGGCGGGACGGCAGGCGCGGATGGCTGGTAGGTTGGCAGCAGACATGACGGGTCCATCGATCCACCACGTCCTCGGCATCCAACCGACGGCACATGATAGCACTGATCCGCGGCGAAGGTCGGCTTCGAGCCCTAAACGGCCATCGACACATGCTCACCCCACTCCCGAAATCAGTTTTTAGATTCCGCAGCGCAAATTTGTACCACCAGCTGGATAGCGACAAATATCGCAAAGAGGCGGCATAAAGCGGAGTTCAGTGTCGTGCTGCCCGCAGCGTGCCGAAAAAGGCCGGTTCGGCTGCCGAAGGTGGACGTCCAGAGGATCATCACTTACGGTTGGAGTGGTTCGCTCGTGGCGGCATCTCGCCAACTAAAATCTTGGAGGATCTACGCATGAAATTCCTTTCGTTAAATTCCCTTGCGGGAGCCGCGCTTGCGGTCAGCATGATGGCACAGGGAGCTGTGGCGCAAGACATGCAGTTCTTCCGGATTGGAACCGGTGGCACTGCTGGCACCTACTATCCGATCGGTGGTCTGATCGCGAACGCGATTTCCAACCCGCCGGGATCGCGCGCCTGCGACGATGGCGGTTCGTGCGGTGTGCCGGGACTGATTGCGACGGCGGTTGCGTCGAACGGGTCGGTCGGCAACGTGAACTCGATCAACGGCGGCACTCTTGAGGCTGGGTTCAGCCAGTCCGACGTCGCGTTCTGGGCGCAGACAGGCACGGGCATCTGGGAGGGCCAACCGGCCGTCGATAAACTGCGGCTCATCGCGAACCTCTATCCGGAAAGCATCCATCTGGTCGCCAGCAAGGCGTCGGGAATCGCGTCCGTCGCCGATCTGCGGGGCAAGCGGGTGTCGCTGGACGAGCCGGGTTCGGGAACGCTGGTCGATGCCAAGATCATCTTGGGCGCGTTCGGTCTGACCGAGGCCGACATCACACCGGAATACCTGAAGCCCGATCAGGCGTCCGACCGGATGCGTGACGGGGGGATGGATGCGTTCTTCTTCGTGGGCGGCTATCCGGCTGGCGCGATTGCGGAACTGTCGAGCCAGGCTGAGGTGGTGATCGTGCCGATTACCGGGCCGGAAATCGACGCGTTGCGTGCCGAATACACCTTCTTTGCCAATGATGTGTTCCCGGCGGGCACCTACGAGGGACAGGACGCCGAAGTGCCCACCCTATCGGTGGGTGCGCAGATGGTAACGTCGGCCGATCTTTCCGACGATCTGGTGTATGGTATCACGAAGGCGATGTTCAACGAGACCACGCAGACACTGTTTGGCAATGGCCATGCCAAGGGCAAGTTGATCACGCTTGAAAACGCCGTGCAGGGCGCTGGCATCCCGTTCCATCCGGGTGCCGAGAAGTTCTACAGGGAAGCCGGCGCGATCCAGTGATCGAGCAGTTCTGATCTGACGGGGGGACGCGACCGCAAAGCGGCTCGCGTCCCTTTCCACCCCAACAGCCCCCGAGGATGCCCCAGATGAACGACGGCAAACGCGCGATGACGGCGGCGGAACTTGCGGCGATCGAAGAACAGTTCGACCCCGAAGCGCGATTTCGCACGGTCACGCGTCCTGTTGCCATGCTGTCGGGAGTGATCCTGTTCACGCTTGCCTGCTATCACTACTATACAGCAGGCTATGGCATCCCTCGTGCCACCACTCATCGCGGCATCCACATGGGGGTGTCGCTGCTTCTGATCTTTCTCAGCTTTGCCGCGCTGTCATCGCAGCGGCATAAGACGACCGGTTTTGCCTTGCTGGGCCTGCCGGTGTTGGACTGGCTGTTGGGCATCGCGGCACTGGTCAGCGCACTTTACGTGCCGTGGATATATGACCAGCTTGCATTCCGCATCGGCAATCCTTTGCAGATCGACTTGGTCATGGGGACGATCCTTCTGGTGACCCTGTTCGAAGCGGTGCGCCGGTCTATGGGCTGGCCTCTGCCGATCATCGCGCTGATGTTCATCGGATACGCCTATTTCGGCCGGTCGATGCCAGGGATCTTCGTGCATCCGGGGTCCGACTGGTCGGGGATCGTCAACCACCTGTATCTTTCGTCGCAGGGTGTCTACGGCACCGCGCTGGGGGTGATCGCGACCTACGTGTTCCACTTCGTGCTGTTCGGGGTTATGGCGCAGCGCATCGGTCTTGGGCAGTTGTTCATCGACCTGGCGACGGCGCTGACCGGGCGATTCTCCGGCGGGCCTGCCAAGGTGTCGGTGGTGTCATCGGCACTCCTCGGTTCGATTTCCGGCTCATCCATCGCCAACACGGTGACCACGGGTGCGCTGACCATTCCCACGATGATCAAGATCGGCTTTCAGCGTCATTTCGCGGCGGCGGTGGAGGCGGCCTCCTCCACCGGCGGTCAGATCACCCCACCCGTGATGGGGGCGGTGGCGTTTTTAATGGTCGAGTATCTCGGCATCCCGCTACGCACTATCCTAATCGCGGCCATCGTGCCCGCCTTCATGCATTTTTTCGGCGTGCTGCTGCAGGTGCATCTGGAGGCAAAGCGGCTGGGCATCCGCGGCCTGCGGAAGGATGAGTTGCCGAATGCCGTGCAGGTGATGCGCGAGGGCTGGCTGTCGATCTTGCCGCTCATCCTGCTTATTTACATGTTGATGTCGGGACGCACACCATTTCTGGCCGCGTTCTGGGCGATCACCGCCTGTATCGTGATCTATGCCATTCAGCGCGTGATGGCGGCGGGGCTGGCCGAGGGTGCTCGCGAGTTTGCGGTCGGGATCTACGAGGGCTTCGTGTCGGGGGCCAAAAGCTCGCTCGCCGTGACTGCGGCAGCGGCACTGGTGGGGGTGGTGATCGGGGTGGTCACGCTGACCGGCATCGGCTTCAAGATCGCCTTCATGCTGACCAGCGTCGCGCAGGGCTGGGCCGAAAGCACCTATGCCTTCCTCGCCTTCCTGCCGATCGAGCTGTTCAGCATGTCCACACTGGCACTGTTGTTCACGCTGATGATGACGGCGGTGGTGTGCATCGTGATGGGCTGCGGCATTCCCACGACGGCGAATTATATCATCATGGTGGCCGTGGCCGCCCCAGTGCTTGCGATGATGGATGTCGAACCGCTCGTCGCACATTTCTTCGTGTTCTACTACGGCGTCCTGGCCGATGTGACGCCCCCAGTTGCGATGGCAGCCTATGCCGCCTC
>JBBREW010000305.1:0-4019 GCA_038225335.1 Rhodobacterales bacterium | reverse complement strand
AAATCGCGTTGATGATGCAGGCACCGGCACCGCAAATGCCCAATTCTCCGATGCCTTTGGACTGCATCGGATTGGCCCAGGGATCACGTTCTTCCAGAAAATTGACGGTCAGTTGCGGCACGTCCGCGTTGACGGGAATGTGGTATTCGGCAAAATCGCGGTTCACCAGATGACCGTCGCGCGGATCAAAGATCTGTTCTTCGGTCAGCGCCATCCCTATGCCAAAGGTCATACCACCCAGACATTGCGACCGGGCGGTTTTCGCATTCAGGATACGCCCCGCGGCAAAGCTGCCGTGCATCCGCCGCACGCGGGTTTCCCCGGTGACGCGGTTCACACCGACTTCGGCAAAAAACGCCCCATAGGTTGCCTGCCGCACGACGTCAGAGGTTTCGCCGGCCTCGATCACGCCGGTCGCGACCATGGGTGCATCGCCGACAATGGCGGTCAGCGGGGTCTGCTGATTGACCGCTGTGGCGGTGCCGTCCTTCAGCAACAGATCGCCTTCGTCGCACCCCAGCTTTGCCGCGATGTCCTGCCGCAGCTTTTCGCACGCCAGAAAGACAGAACTGCCCGCCGATGATGCACCCCATGACCCGCCCGACCCGGCAGAGGGCGGCAGATCGCTGTCGCCCAGCCGTGTCGTGATCCGGTCCTGCGGCACACCCAGCATTTCACCCGCGATCTGCGCCAGAATGGCATAAGTGCCGGTGCCGATGTCGGTCATGTCGGTTTCGATCAGGATGGTGCCGTCGGTGTTCAAGGTGACCCGTGCATGGCTTTCACCGATTGAATTGACGCGCACCGCCGATGCCATGCCGCAACCGATCAGCCAGTCACCGTCGCGCTGGCCCTTGGGACGGTTGTCCCAACCAAAGACCTGCGCCCCGTCGTCCAGTGCAGCGCCAAGCATGTTGCTGGAAAAATCCCGGCCATCGCTGGGGTCCACGTCCGGAATATTGCGCTTGCGCAGCACCACCGGGTCAATGCCCGCCGCCACGGCGAGTTCATCCATCGCGATTTCCAGCGCGGTGATGCCGACAGCTTCGCCCGGTGCGCGCACGGACCCGGCACAGGTCTGGTTCACCCGCACGATGGCTGCGCCGATCATCCGGTTTTCGCCGCGATACAGGAACGGCGTCGCCTGCGTGACGGGTTCGGAAAAATCCTCGTCCGGCAGCTGCGACACGCGGGCATCGTGACCGATTCCGGTCAGCAGCCCGTCTGCGTCGGCGGCCAGACGGATGCTTTGCACGGTTTCGGACCGGCGCATGGTTCCTTCTGATACCTGCTGGCGCGACAGGGCGACGGCCACGGGCGCGCCCAATTCCCGCGCGGCCAATGCCGCTGCAACAGCATCAGGGGAAATGCCCAGCTTGCTGCCGAAACCACCCCCCACATAGGGTGCCAGCATATGCACCGCCTTTGGCGAGATCCCAAGCGAGTCCGCCAATTCGTTCACGTTGTATTTCAGCATCTGCACCGCCGACCGTACGGTCAACCGGTCGCCGTCCCACCACGCCACCGTCGCATGGGGTTCCATGGCGGCAGAGGTGTGCCCTGCCGTCGTATAGGTCTGATCGACTTGAAACGCCGCATCCCGCATGGCGGCATCCAGATCACCCATAAAGGATTGTTCATCCTCCGGACGTTCAGCCTCTGCCTTTGCCGGGTCGGTCACCGCATCGGATGGTGTCATGCGCAGCACCAGCGCCTGTGCGCCGTGGCGGGCGGCCTCGAACGTGTCGGCCACGACCAAAGCGATGGGCTGACCGATGTAATAGATATCCGTGCTGCCCTGAACCGGCGCCTCGTTGGCGGTGCCTTGCGCGGGGTTGCGCAGGAACTTGTCGCCCCACATCACACGGCGCACGCCGGGCATGGCTGCGACCGCATCGGTATCAATGCCGTCCAATGTGCCGCGTGGAATCGTCGCGCGCACCATGACACCGTGCAGCATTCCGGCGGGGTGATCTTCGTGCGCATAGGTGGCGGTGCCTGTCACCTTCAGCGGGCCGTCGGGGCGGTCCATGCCGGTGCCCAACAGACCCTGCGCCATATCATCGAGCCTGTTGCGCCGGTCGGGTTTGTCCATTTTCAGATGGGCTGTCATTGGGCTTCCTTTGCACAAAGCTCTGTCAGGGCCGCGATCAGGGTGCGCCGGGTCAGCGGCACCTTGAAGGCATTGTCTGTCTTGGGGTCCGCATCGGCCAGCAGGATATCGGCCACCTTGGCAAAGGTGTCCCGCGTGGCGGGTTGACCGATCAGCGCGGCCTCTGCCTGCGCATTGCGCCAGGGCTGCGGTGCGATCCCGCCAAAGGCCAGCGCCGCATCGGTGACCCGGTCACCGTCCATCGCCACCCGTGCGGCCACGGATACCATGGCAAAGGCATAGGACGCCCGGTCGCGCACCTTGGTATAGCGTTGCAGGCCTGCCGCGGGCGCTGGCAAAACCACCGCCACGATTACGTCACCGGGGGTCAGAACGGTTTCGATATGGGGCGTGTCGCCGGGCAGAATATAGAACTCACCCAGCGGAATATGCCGCGTGTTGCCATCCTTGCCCACGACCTCGACCACGGCATCAAGGGCGCGCATCGCAACGGCCATGTCGCTGGGATGGGTCGCGATGCAGTGTTCGCTGCCGCCCAGAATGGCATGCAGGCGCGTGGCCCCTTCCATCGCCTGACACCCGCTGCCGGGGTTGCGTTTGTTGCAGGGCATCGCGGTGTCGTAGAAATAATAGCAGCGTGTGCGTTGCAACAGGTTGCCGCCCGTCGTCGCCTTGTTGCGCAACTGTCCCGACGCACCGGCCAGCAAGGCCTGCGCCAGAACCGGATAATCGGTGCGGATGCGCAGGTCGGCCGCCAGATCGGCGTTGGTGACCAGCGCACCGATCCGCAACCCGCCGTCATCGGTTGCAGCGATGTCTTTCATGTCCAGCCGCGTGATATCAACCACCGCATCCGGCGTCATGACTTCCAGCTTCATCAGATCCAGCAGGTTCGTGCCGCCTGCGATGATCGCGGCCCCGGTGGTGGTGGCGGCACGACTGGCGTGGTCCGCATCGGTCGCGCGGATATAGTCGAACTGTTTCATGCGGTGCCCTTTCCGGCGGTGGCACTATCGGTCTGGCCTGCCGCGTCCTTGATCGCGTCAACGATGTTGGGATAGGCGGCACAACGGCACAGATTGCCCGACATGCGTTCCGAAATCTCTGCGTCGGTCAGATCATAGGTGCCGGTCATGCTGGCGCTTGCGTGGCTGGGCCAGCCATCGGCCACCTCTTGCAACATGGCCGTTGCCGAACAGATCTGCCCGGGGGTGCAATATCCGCACTGAAACCCGTCGTGGCGCACAAAGGCGTCCTGCAAGGCGGACAGGTTGCCGGGTTGTCCCAAGCCTTCGATTGTCGTGATCTCGTCCCCGTCGTGCATGCAGGCCAGCGTCAGGCAGGCGTTGATCCGACGGCCATTGACGATAACGGTGCAGGCACCGCATTGGCCGTGATCGCAGCCTTTCTTTGTGCCGGTCAGGTCCAGATGATTGCGCAGCGCATCCAACAGGCTGGTGCGGGCGTCGGCATCTATGTCATGCACAGCGCCGTTGATCGTAAGGCTCGTTTTCATCGGGCCATCCTTTGTTGGGGAAACCGGGTGAACAGGGCGACCCTGTCCGCTGCCGATCAACCCCACAACGGACGACGGGGTTCCCCCTAAACCCGATAGTTTCAGACCCCACGTCCTGCGGCAGGATCGGCGCCCTGTCAGCCGCACCGGTGGTTTTTATGTCATCCAATTGATATATAACGAAAATACGTCGATTGCCAATTGGCAATCAGGGCTTTTTACGCTGCTTGATAAAGCTTTCGATGGCGGCGCGCAGGGCGGCATCCGGCAGGGCCTTGTCGAATTCCAGCGCGACAAGCTGCCCCTTGCGCCGCAGCCGCACATTGCCTTCGGGATGGCGAAAGGAATCGTCGGGCTTTTTCGGCTTTGCCTTTGGCTGACCTGCGACGC
>JBBREW010000304.1:0-4020 GCA_038225335.1 Rhodobacterales bacterium | reverse complement strand
CAGGCTGCGAAAACCGATCTGTTGGTCGATCTGCTGGACAAGCACCGGGACGAACTGGCGCTGGTTTTCGGCCGGACGAAACACGGCTGTGAAAAGCTTTACAAGCAACTCGAAGCCAAGGGTTTTGCCGCCGCTTCCATCCACGGCAACAAGTCCCAGGGTCAGCGCGAACGCGCGATCGAGGCATTCAAGGCGGGCAAGGTCCGTGTGCTGGTTGCGACCGATGTGGCCGCCCGTGGCATCGACATCCCCGGCGTGCGACACGTTTATAACTACGACCTGCCGAACGTGGCTGAAAATTATGTCCACCGGATCGGCCGGACGGCCCGCGCCGGGGCCGATGGCGCCGCCATCGCGCTGGTGGCTCCGGACGAGATGATCGAGCTCAAGGACATCGAAAAAGCCATGAAGGCCGAGATTCCGATCGCGTCCGGCCGTCCATGGGACATCCTGCCCGGTCAGAAAAAGCGTCCCAACGGTGGTGGCGGTGGCGGCGGCGGCCGTGGTCGTGGCGCACCGGGCGGCGGCGGGGCCGGTCGCGGCAAACCGGCCTATGCGGGTGCGAAACCTGCCGGCGGCAAGCCGCAGGGACAGCGCCGGCGCACAGGTGGCGGCACGGCTGGCGGTGGCCGGGGACGGTCCGCCTCTGCCGCCTGATCGCAGGCATCGGTAAAAACTGCACATGGCGCCCCTCATCCGGGCGCCATTCTGCTGTCACGGGCGCCGACGACATCATGTCTATTCACAGGCTGTTCGTTTTCTGCAACGACCACAGGCGCGTGGCACACCGCATGGCCGCAGACAGCGTGACCTGACCCGACAGGTGTCACAGCGTGATCGCGCAGGACAATCTGAAAAGGCAGGGTCTTGCTGGAAGGCACGACAGGCCCTTGCCGAAAACCTTTCTGACAACGAGGATGTGCGTGCCGACGTCGATGACCCTTGCCGAGGCTGCAGAGCGGCTCACGACCGCCAGGCGTGTCCTCGTTATGGGGTGCTCGGGTGGTGGAAAAACCAGGCTCTCATACAAGATCGCTGACCGCTATGGGCTGTCCTATCAGTCCTACGACAGGGATGTGCGGTGGTTGCCGGGATGGCGTGTGCGTGCACTGTCAGAGCAACGTGCCCGTGTGGCAGCCCTCGCCAACTGTGACCGCTGGGTCATGGACGGCAACAGTCCTTCGACATTCGATATCCGCCTTCCGCGCGCGGACATGGTCATCTGGCTGCGCGTGCCGCGCCATGTGGCCCTTCTGGGCATCGCGCGGCGTGTCGTCGCCAACCACGGATCAGTGCGGGCTGACATGGCAGAAGGCTGTCCGGAGCATTGGCCCGACCGACAGTTTCTGGCCTATATCTGGCACTTCGAACAAAAGACAGCACCACGCATCATCGCAGGGCTGAACAAACACGGGCCCTGCGTCCCTGTCGTGACGTTGAATACGCGCCAGCAAGCCGACGAATTGCTCGCGCGTTAGGACGTGTCCGGGGCGCGGTGCTGCCCGGCGGCATCCCGCACCCGATGCGCCAAAGCGGGGGTGCGGGAATTGATGCCATCCGCGGCGCGCTCCACAAGGCTGCCATCAATCGCGGCACGTCCGCATCGCTGGCATGCGCCTGCACGCGATGATACCGCGCATGAAATGTCCGAACATCCCTGAGTCTGTCGCACAAAACGATCATTCTGTAAAACCAAGACAAATCAACCAAAGCCCGCCACCATGCCGACGGACAGAAATCAACAGCAACATCCCACAAATCGCGCTGCCGCAACCCAGCAACGGTCCCTTTCAGCGATCACGTCTCGCCCGAATGTTCTGATGTGCGATCCCACTTGCCCGGCACACCCGCATCTCCACCTTCTTCTCGTGGAAAATATCCTGGGGGTCCGGGGGCAAGGCCCCCGGCGGATCGGCCCGGCGTCAGCCGGGTCGATGCGGTCTGACCGCAGCACAAGGCCCGTCAGCCAATCAGTTCGTCTACGGTCCTGACGGTGGCATAGCTCATGGCGAGGGGGGCGAGGAATGCTGCCTGCATGACTTCTGCCGTGACCTGCACATCGCCAAAGGACCCTTCCTTTGCGCCGCAGGCGTCCGCGACGACGGTGGTCTTGAACCCGTAATCCACCGCCGCGCGGGTGGTGGCATCGATGCACATCTGCGTCATGGCCCCGCAGATTGTGACGGCGGTCACGCCTGCATCGCGCAACCGGTCCAGCAGGTCTGTTTCGTGAAACGCGTTGGGCCGGTGTTTCAGGATGACGGTTTCCGTGTCCAGCGGGGCGACGGTGTCATGGATCTGCGCACCGTTGCTGCCGGGCCGAAAGAACGGGGCGGCGTCCGACCCTGCCTCGTGACGGACATGGATCACCAGCGTTTCTGCGCTGCGTGCATGGTCCAGCAGACGTGCGGCATTGGCGGCCACCCGGTCCATCTGCGGCACCTCCCACGACCCGCCGGGGAAATAGTCATTCTGGATGTCGATCAGGATCAGGGCAGTGTCGGGCATTGCGGCCTCCGCTTGTGCTATATCGGTCGATATAGCGCGCGCGCCCGCAGGCCCAAACGCAAAACGCCGCCCACGGGGGGCGGCGTTCCGGAAACGGCGGTGAACTGGATCAGAAACCCAGACCGGCGTACTTGTTCTTGAACTTCGACACGCGGCCGCCGGAATCCATCAGGCGCGACGAACCACCGGTCCAAGCGGGGTGCACCGAAGGGTCGATGTCCAGCGACATCTGGTCGCCTTCCTTGCCCCATGTGGACCGCATCTGGACAACAGTGCCATCGGTCATCTTGACATTGATGTCGTGGTAGTCGGGGTGAATACCGTTTTTCATCGTCAGAGTCCTTATTTCTGGGCCAGAGGCTTGTAGTTGGTGACTTCGGAAATGCGTGCGGATTTACCGCGACGGGCGCGCAGGTAATACAGCTTTGCACGACGGACCTTGCCGCGACGCACAACTTCGATGCTGTCGATGTTGGTGGAATGCAGCGGGAATACACGTTCCACGCCTTCACCAAAGGAAATCTTGCGCACCGTGAACGACCCGGCGATGCCGTGTCCGTTCTTGCGGGCGATGCAGACGCCTTCGTAATTCTGAACCCGTGTCCGGGTGCCTTCGGTCACTTTGTAACCGACGCGGATGGTGTCACCCGCCTTGAAATCGGGGATGGTTTTCCCCAGCGCAGCAACCTGCTCCGCTTCGATCTGTGCGATGATATCCATATCATGCGCTCCTATGATAGCACGGGTTTTCCCGCGACGTTGATGCCAACCCTAGAGCTCTTGGTCTTCATCCGGGTCCCTACCATGCCTTGCACAATAAGCCCGCCAGAGGTCAGGTCTGCGTTCCTTTGTCAGCCTTTCGGCCTGCGCCCGTCGCCAGTCGGTGATCTTCGCATGATGCCCGGACAGAAGAACGTCAGGGATGCTGCGACCGTGCCAGTCAGCGGGTTTCGTGTAGTGCGGGTGTTCCAGCAGTCCATCAGAGAAGGATTCTTCGACGGTGGAGTCCTGATTCCCAAGCACGCGGGGTATAAGACGGACCGTCGCGTCAATCAAGGCCATTGCGGCGATCTCTCCTCCGGTCATGACAAAGTCGCCCAGGCTAACCTCGATCATGTCGAAATGGTCGATCACACGTTCGTCGATGCCTTCGAACCGGCCGCACAGCAGGGTGACACCATCGGCCTGCGACAGCTTTTGCATCAGGGTCTGGGTCATGGGCCGTCCGCGCGGGGACAGGTAGATCAGCGGCATGTTGCCCCGTGCCCCGCTGCGCACCTCGCGCAGGGCCAGTTCCAGCACATCGGCGCGCAGCACCATGCCGGCGCCGCCGCCGGCGGGGGTGTCATCGACGTTGCGATGCTTGCCCTGTCCGAACCGGCGCAGGTCCGTGACCTGCAACTGCCACAGATCATCCTTCAACGCGCGACCCAGCAGGCTGTCACCCAGGATGCCGGGAAAGGCGTCGGGCAGCAGGGTCAGGACCTGCGCTGTCCAGACGCCTGCCAGATC
>JBBREW010000303.1:0-4031 GCA_038225335.1 Rhodobacterales bacterium | reverse complement strand
ATCCCGCCCTGACCTTCCAGATACATCACAAGCGTGTCTCTCAGAAGGTCATGGTCGTCTGCGATCAATACTCTCATGACGTGTCCCTCGCTGTTTGAAATTTCTTAATCCGGGAGTGTGGCCAATCAATGGCTCAATTCTCGGCAAATTTGGTGAGCATTTTAATCATAAAGGATATGTTTACCAACCGCTGGCATGGGGTCGCACCCCCGCACGGCTGTGCCGTGGTGCGTCTGACCCACCCACCTGTCCGGTCGCTGCGTTGCGCCAAGCACCTGTTTTCATTGATCAGATAGCAACTGATTTGAAAGCGGGATGATCCAAATGAAACACGCCACCTTTACCTTTGACACTGAATTCACCCCCCTCGCCGGGACCCGGACCTATCTGCCAGCCTTGGGTCTGTCGCTGCATGATAGCACACTCCAGGGTGCGGTCGATTCGCTTTTGTCGCCGGGCAAGCGCAAGGCGTTCTTCATCAACGCGCATTGCTGCAACGTGATGCACCGCGACCGGGACTATATGACGGCCGTCTATGCCGCTGATGTGCTGCTGCCGGACGGCATTGGCATCGCGCTGGCCGCAAGGATGACCGGGCAGGCCCTGACCGGCAATCTGAACGGCACCGACCTTATTCCGGCGTTGCTGACGCAAGCAGCAAAGATCGGAAAGTCGGTCTATCTGTTCGGCGGCACACCGGGCACGGCGGACGCGGCAGCCGCCACCTTGATCCACCGCATCCCGCACCTGCGGATTGCGGGCACCCGTGACGGCTTTGCCGGTGCGCAGGACGCCGATGCGGTGATCGCGGACATCAATGCAAGCGGCGCGGATATCGTGCTGGTCGCCCTTGGCGTGCCGCTGCAGGAAATCTGGATCCACCGCCACGCCCACAGGCTAAATGCGCCACTGGTCACAGGCGTCGGTGCGGCGCTGGACTTTTTGGCGGGCAACGTCAGCCGCGCGCCTGTCTGGCTCCGCCGTGCCCGGTCCGAATGGGTCTGGCGTCTGGCGCAGGAACCGCGCCGTCTGGTGCAGCGCTATCTTGGGGGGAACCTGACATTTCTGGCGCGCGCGGGTGCAACCGCCCTGCGCCGCGTGTCCGGTGCAGGTGTGGCGCGCCGTATCCTTGACGTCACGATCGCAGGTTTTGCCTGTGTGGCGCTGGCCCCGGTGCTTGCGCTGACGGCGCTGGCGATCAAGGCGGAATCCCCCGGACCCGTGTTGTTCAAGCAGACCCGCATCGGCCAGAACGGGCAGCCCTTCACCATCTACAAGTTCCGGTCGATGGCGCAGGACGCGGAATCGCGCCGTGCGGCCCTTCTGGCGACGTCAGATCGTGCAGGCGTGTGCTTCAAATCGAAAACCGATCCCCGGATCACGCGGGTCGGCAAGATCATCCGCCGTCTGTCCATCGACGAGCTTCCGCAGATCCTGAACGTTCTGCGCGGCGACATGGCCATCGTCGGCCCGCGCCCTGCCCTGCCGGTCGAGGTCGCGGCCTATCCTGCCCGCGCGATGGGCCGTCTTGCGGTCAAGCCGGGCATTACCGGGCTGTGGCAGGTGTCCGGCCGTGCCGATATCGGATTTGACCAGATGATCGACATGGACCTGACCTATGCCCGGTCGCGGACCATCGGGCTGGACCTGATGCTGATCGCCCTCACATTCCGCGCCGTCCTGTCCGGTCGCGGCGCCCACTGACCCCCCCCTTCCCCTTCACCTGAAAGGACGTTCACCATGACACAGATCCGCAAAGCCGTTTTCCCCGTTGCCGGCATGGGGACCCGCTTTCTGCCCGCCACGAAATCCATCCCTAAAGAGATGCTGACGCTGATCGACCGCCCCTTGATCCAATATGCCGTGGACGAGGCCCGCGCGGCGGGGATCGAAGAATTCATCTTCGTCTCTGCCGCCGGAAAGGGGGCGCTAGAGGATTACTTTGACACCGCCGCCCTGCTGGAAGAGCGTATGCGCGCCAAGGGCAAGACCGCCGCACTGGCCGCGCTGGAACAGACCCGGATGCCCGAAGGCGCGCTGACGATCCTGCGGCAGGCGCAGCCATTGGGGCTGGGCCATGCGGTCCGGCAGGCGCACCGGTTGATCGGGAACGAGCCCTTTGCCGTGATCCTGCCTGACGATGTCATCACGGGGCGGCCCGGTGCCTTGGCGCAGATGGTGCAGGCCCACCGCCTGACCGGGGGCCATATGGTGGCCACGATGGATGTGTCCCGCGCCGAGACGGCCTCTTACGGTGTGCTTGACGTGGCCCGGCAGGACGGTCGGATCGCCCAGGCCCGCGGGCTGGTGGAAAAACCCCATCCGTCAAAGGCCCCGTCCACTCTTGCGGTGGTTGGCCGTTACATTTTGCAACCGTCGATCTTTGACCGGCTGGCGGACCTGACCCCGGGTGCGGGGGGTGAATTGCAACTGACCGATGCGATCAACGCGGATCTTTCGGACACCGGCGTCACCGGATACCGGTTTGCGGGCGAACGGTTTGACTGCGGGTCCGTGTCCGGTTTCGTGCAGGCGACCGTCGCGCTGGCGATGGAAAGGGCCGATCTGGCGCATGACGTCACAAGCATCGTCGATGGCCGCCGCCCGCGTGACATGCGCGTCGCCTGACGGGGGAAACCTATCCGTTCGGGTAGGCAACTATCCCGATGACCATATGCATTTTCAACCGGTCGCCAGCATAAGACAGACAGCTTGAAGGGAAACACAACATGACGACGCACATCAGAAAAGCAGTAGGTCTGGCACTGATTTCTTTGACATTTGCCACCTCGCTTCCCGCGCAGGACGCGGCGGCTGATATCCTCTTGACCGTTTCTGGCGATGTCGAGACCACGCAGTCGCTGACGTTCGATGAGTTTGCCCTGATGGCTTTGCCCGTCACGACCATCGAAACCAGCACGATCTGGACCGACGGCGTCCAAAGTTTCACCGGCGTGTCCCTTTCGGATCTGATGGACGTGCTGGGTGTCGACAACGGGACCCTGCTGGCCACGGCGATCAACGATTACACCGTTGAAATTCCAGTGTCCGATGCGGTCGAAGGCGGGCCGATCATTGCCTATCTGATGAACGGTGACGCCATGCCGGTGCGGGACAAGGGGCCGCTGTGGATCATCTATCCCTATGACAGCAGCGCGGAATACCGGTCAGAGGTCGTCTATTCGCGCAGCATCTGGCAGCTCGACAGGATCGAGATAGAAGGCTAACCGGGACGGATCGGACAGGCCATGTTCGACGCAGGAGTCACGGATCTGGCAATAGCGCCGCAAAAGTTCAATCAGGCCGGACGCACCTTTGCGGTGCTGTCCGGCCTTGTGGCCTTTTCGGCCATCATCTTTCTGACCTTCAACGTATCCAAAGAGATCCGACTGCTGGGATCGGCCAATTCGGACAACGTGCAATGGTCGCTGTCCCAGACAGAGGTGGAGTTTCTGGAATTCACCAAACGGCTTGCCATGGTGCCCCCTGACCTGACGGACCTGCGCCGCAAGTTCGATGTCTTTTACAGCCGGATCGCCACGATCAGAGAGGCCGGCGTTTTCGCAGAGCTGCGGGACAATGAAAGATTTCGCAGCGAACTGACCGACATCCAGACGTTTCTCGACGACAGTATCCCCATTATCGACGCGGATGATGCGGCCTTGCGCGCCGGTCTGCCCACCCTGCGGGATCGGTCCGATGCCGTCCGTGCCGACGTGCGTGCGCTGTCCACCTCTGGTCTTGATCTGTTCGCCGTCGCCTCTGACACGCAGCGCAATGCGGTGGCGCGGACACTGACGGAACTCGCCATTGCATTGGCGATCCTGATCGGGACGCTGGCCGTCGCGGTGCTTTATCTGAACCGGCTGATGACGGCGAACACCCGGCGTGCGGACCTTCAGACCCAGATGGCCATCCGCATGAACGCGATCATCGCGACATCGCTGGACGGCGTCATCGTCAGCGACGCAAAAGGCCGCATCATGACCTTCAGCCCGGCGGCAGAGGCGATGTTCGGCTATTTCGCCGAA
>JBBREW010000302.1:0-4051 GCA_038225335.1 Rhodobacterales bacterium | reverse complement strand
GCGTCATCAAGCGCCGCCAGATCCAGCAGCTTGTCGATCCGGGCCAGCAACACCCCCTGTTCCGCACCCGCCGGGGCGTCGGCCTGCGCCAGCAGCAGTGTGGTCAGCAGATCCCGCAAGGCAGGCAGGGTCGGGGCGGATGTGGTGATCGCAGACACAAGGATGCCCGGGTCGCTTGCCAGCCACATGTCGGCCGGCAGGCCCGTGACATCGCGGGTCAGTGTGCCGACCGGGCCTGCGGACATTGTGTCCAGCGGTGTCACCGTGACCTGCGGCGCAAGCCCGCTTTGCGCGATGGGGGGTTCCGGCAAGGACGACCGGCCACGATCGGTGGATGAAACGGGGGCCTGCGGGGCAGGGCTGGTGGCGGCGGCGGGCAGCACCGGTTCCGTCACCGACTGGGACAGCCAGTCGATTGCCGACAGCGGCTGGTCGGCCTGGGCGGCCAAGGGACCGGCACAGGCCACGAACACAAGGGTCAGCCAAGGCTGCGCCATGCTTACGAGGTGCCAAGCGTGACGGGGTGCGACACCGGGCCGCCGGGCGGTGCGAAATCACCCGGAAAGAACAGCGGTCCCACATAGGCATAGGCCACCATGGCCAGTGCAGCCAGCACCGCCAGAAAGAAAAGGGCCTTGATCAATCGCCACATGTGGTTGCCTTCGTGTCTGCCTGTTGCGCAGTCTGTCAGCGCGCTTCGCCTGTTTATATATGGCCTTTCAAGCAAGATCACGCCATTCAGGGCCATAATTCGAAACTAAGCGACAGGTGGCCTGTCGCGCCATGCGAAAAGAAGGGCGGTCCGTGACAATGACCGACGAGGATCACACAGGCCAGATCCCGGCCCTGCGCCGGACCGTCGTGCTTGTGGGCATGATGGGCGCAGGCAAGACGGCGGTGGGCAAGGCGCTGGCCCAGAAGCTGTCGGTGCCCTTTCTGGACAGTGATACCGAAATCGAAACCGCGGCCTATGCCACCATCGCCGAAATATTTGCCCGTGACGGAGAAGTGTTTTTCCGGCGCCGCGAATCAGAGGTGATCGCCCGTCTGCTGGCCGGGACACCCTGTATCCTGTCCACGGGCGGCGGTGCCTTTCTGGCAAAGCGCAATCGGCGCGCAATCAAGCGGCACGGCGTTGCGGTCTGGTTGAATGCACCGCTGGACGTCCTGTGGGACCGGGTCCGGCACAAGGATTCGCGCCCCTTGCTGCAAACCGCCGATCCGCAGGCGACGCTGGCCGCCATTTATGCCGCCCGCACCCCGGTCTATGCCAAGGCGAAACTGCATCTGGATGTGCAACCGCGCGCATCCATCGACGATACCGCCGCCAGCGTGCTGGCCTTGCTGCGCACCCGCGCCGATCTGTTCGAGGAACCGACATGCTGAACACTGTGAACGTCGATCTGCCGGGCCGCGCCTATGATGTCGCGATCGGTCCGGGTTTGCTGGCGCAGGCGGGGGCGCGGATCGCGGATCTGGGCGGGCGGCGTCATGTGGCGGTGCTGACGGATCAGACGGTGGCCGCCCTGCATCTGCCCGCGCTTGCGGATGCGCTGGCACAGTCAGGCATCACCAGTGCTGCCCTGACATTGCCGCCCGGAGAGGCGACGAAATCATGGGCCAATCTGGAAACCTGCTGTGATTTCCTGCTGGATCAAAAGGTGGAACGGGGTGACATCGTCGTGGCCCTTGGGGGCGGGGTGATCGGCGATCTGGGTGGGTTTGCCGCCGCTGTGCTGCGGCGCGGTGTCCGTTTTGTGCAGATCCCCACAACCTTGCTGGCGCAGGTGGACAGTTCTGTGGGTGGCAAGACCGGGATCAACACGCGGCACGGCAAGAACCTGATCGGCGCGTTCCATCAGCCGTCTCTGGTGCTGGCGGATACGGATCTGCTGGCGACCCTGCCGCGGCGCGACTTTCTGGCCGGTTACGGGGAGGTCGTGAAATACGGCCTGTTGGGGGATGCGGATTTCTTTGACTGGCTGGAAACCCACGCCCCTGCCATGGCGGACGGCGACCTTGGGGCACGGGTGCAGGCGGTCACGCGGTCTGTACAGATGAAGGCCGATATCGTGGCCCGTGACGAAACCGAACAGGGCGACCGGGCGCTGTTGAACCTTGGCCATACATTCTGTCACGCGCTGGAACGGGCGACGGGATACGGCGACCGTCTGCTGCACGGCGAAGGTGTGGCCATCGGGTGTGCGCTGGCGTTCGAGGTGTCGGCGCGACTGGGCCTGTGCAGTCAGGAAGACCCCAGCCGGGTCCGCGCGCACCTGAAGGCGATGGGGCTGAAGGTCGATCTGCGTGACATCCCCGGCGCATTGCCCGGCCCCGACGTCCTGCTGGACCTGATGGGGCAGGACAAAAAGGTCGTGGCCGGACGCCTGCGTTTCGTGCTGGCCCGCGGCATCGGTCAGGCCTTTGTGACGGGCGACGTGCCGGCGGATGTGGTGCTGTCGGTGCTGGCTGACGCGGCCTGACGCAGGTCTTTGGCGGCAGTTGACGCCAAAAAGACGATCAAGGGGCGAAGGGGGGGCGGACCTGACCGCCCCCATGGATTGCCGGGTTCAGAACGGGATTTCGTCGTCGATGTCGGGCCGTCCGCCGGACGATCCGCCGCTGCCGCCACCGCCACCGCCGCTGCGGCCGCGGTCGCCGCCACCGCTGCTGCGGTTGCCGCCCGACCCGCCGCCATAGCCGCCCTGATCATAGCCTCCGCCACTGTCACCGCCGCCATAGCCCTCGTTCGATCCGTGATCACCACCGGGGCCGCCGCCGCCTTCACCGCGGCCATCCAGCATCGTCAGCGTCGAGGTATAGGGCCGCAACACGACTTCGGTGCTGTAACGATCCGCGCCGGACTGGTCTTGCCATTTGCGGGTTTCCAGCTGGCCTTCGATATAGACCTTGGACCCTTTCTTCAGATAGCTTTCCGCGACCTTCACCAATGGTTCGGCAAAGATGGCGACGGTGTGCCACTGGGTCCGTTCCTTTGATTCGCCGGAATTGCGGTCTTTCCAGCGTTCCGATGTCGCAATCCGCAGATTGCAGACCTTGCCGCCATTCTGGAAACTGCGGATTTCCGGGTCGGCGCCGAGGTTGCCGATCAGAATGACCTTGTTGACCGATCCTGCCATGTCACTGTCCTTGCTGTTTTAGCTTTCGCGCGATTCTGCGTTGCGACCAGTGTGGCAGACATGGTCGCGAAGGTGAACCAATCAAAGGGTGGCGCAAAGGCCGTTTTGCAGTAGAGTGCCGCCAGTGCGGAAATCTGCTGGGGGATGTTATGGGTAAGTTGGGTCTGGGGCTTGCGCTGGCGGGGGCGCTGCTGGCGACCACTGCGGGTGCGGATACGATTTCCACATCAAGCCGGATGGCGCTGTTTCAGAATCAGCTGTCGGTTCTAGATAACCGGGCCGCGACGCAATACAATAATTCGGTGCGCCTGCAACCCCCGCGTGCGGTGGTGCCTGTGGTTGCGCCTGCGACACCGTCCTACATCGGTCGCTACAACGGACCGTTTCTGGCGATGGCCCGCAGTGCAGCCCAGCGGCATGGTATACCAGAGGATCTGTTTTTGCGGCTGGTCCAGCAAGAATCCGGCTGGAACGCCAATGCCCGGTCCCACAAGGGCGCGATGGGTTTGGCACAGCTGATGCCCGGCACGGCGCGCGGTCTGGGGGTCAATCCCAACGACCCTGCCCAGAACCTTGAAGGCGGTGCCCGTTACCTCAAGCAACAATACGTGAAATTCGGCAACTGGCCTCATGCGCTGGCGGCCTATAACGCCGGTCCCGGCGCCGTCGAGAAATTCCGCGGCATCCCGCCCTATGCGGAAACCGTGAATTATGTCCGGGTGATCTGGGGCGGCTGACGCCGCAGCCGTCGATATGACGGCACGGGATACCTGAAATGTGACTGGCAACGACCTGTGCCGCAATGTCGCACCTGCCACCTTAAACCAGTCTTGTCCGGCTATTGACGGACCGCGTTTTGCTGCGCGATACCGCCACTCAACGCATGTGGGCGCTTGGGCAGACAGCGAACA
>JBBREW010000301.1:0-4052 GCA_038225335.1 Rhodobacterales bacterium | reverse complement strand
ACCACCAGAACCGTGCCGTTGAAATCCGGGTCCGATGCCAGATGAAACGCGACAGAGGCACCATAGATGCCCCCGCCGACGATCACGACATCATAGCTTGCGTTCATTCCGTCAGGGCCACGCCTGCATCGCGCATCGCCGTGATCGCCGCGTCAAGCGACCCGTTGGCATCAATCGCCCGCGACAGATCGGTGCGCACGGTCACATCGAACCCCAGCCTTGCCGCATCGACCGCCGAATAATGCACACAGAAATCAAGAGCGAGGCCCACCAGCGTCACCCGGTCGATCCCCCGGCTGCGCAGGTATCCTTCCAGCCCGGTCGGCGTTTTCTGGTCGTTTTCGAAAAACGCCGAATAGCTGTCGATGGCCGGATTGTATCCTTTGCGCAGGATCAGGTCGGCGTCCTGCCGCAGGTCGGGATGGAACGCGGCCCCCGTGCTGCCTTGGATACAGTGATCGGGCCACAGCACCTGCGGCCCATAGGGCATCTGGGTCACGCTCATGACGGCGGCGCCGGGATGGCTGGATGCAAAGGACGAATGTCCCGCCGGATGCCAGTCCTGCGTCAGGATCACGCTGCGAAAATCGCCTGCAAGGCTGTTGATCCCAGCGACGATATCATCGCCCCCCGCCACGGCCAGCGCACCACCGGGACAGAAATCCGACTGCATGTCGATGATGATCAGGGCATGGGACACAGGCTGCATGACGCTCTTTCCGGCTGGATGATCCATGGGTAGAACCAGCGCCCGGCAGGGTCAATCCACCCCAGCTGCGGCCCGATGCGCGCCGCATGGTTGATCCCCCGCGCCACATCCATTAAAGGCGGCGTTTCGCAAGTCAAAGGGGACGCCGCATGGCCACGCTGGGCATTGATTTCGGCACATCGAATACCGCCGCCGCCGTGATGGCGGGGGATACCGTGTTTCGCATCCCCGTAGAGCCGGGGCGCGACACCCTGCCCACGTCCGTCTTCTTTGACATGGACGCAAAGCGCACGCTGATTGGCAGCGCCGCCAACACCGCCTTGATCGACGGGCGGACGGGTCGGTTCATGCGGGCGCTGAAATCGGTCCTTGGCACGCCCCTGATGCGGGAAATGCGCCAGATCGGCTATGAAAAGATGACGCTGCTGGATGTGGTTGCGCGGTTTCTGTCGACCGTGCGCGACCGCGCCCACGACGCCACGCGCCTTGATTTCGACAGCGCCCTGTCCGGGCGTCCGGTGCGGTTTCACCCCGATCCCGCCCGCCATGCACAGGCGCTGCGCGATCTGGAAGACGCCTATCACATGGCCGGATTCACCTCTGTCACCTTTCTGCCGGAACCAGAGGCAGCGGCCCTGACCGCCGGGCCGCTGCCCTTGGGCCAGTTGGGTCTGGTGATCGACATCGGCGGTGGCACGTCTGATTTCACCCTCTACCGGCAGGACGCGGGTGGCATTTCCGTGCTGAACAGCCACGGCGTGCGGATCGGCGGCACCGATTTTGACCGCCTGCTGTCGCTGACCCATGTGATGCCGCTGCTGGGTCGCGGGGGTGCGGTGCGCAATGCCTTCGGGTCCGGCACCACGGTTCCGCCGAATGCGATTTACAACGATCTGGCCACATGGGAAAAGATCGCCTTTCTTTACACCGCCGAGACCCGCAGGCTGGTGGCGGACCTGCTGCGGATGGGCGTGGATCAGACCGCCTTTGCCCGGCTGGAGGAGGTCATCACGATGGAGCTGGGCCACGACATCGCCTTTGCCGTCGAACGCGGCAAGATTGCCGCCAACAGCCAGCCGCAGGGTGTCATCGACCTGTCGCCGCTGGAACGGGGGCTGTCCGCCCCGCTGACCACGCAGGCGCTGGCCGACACCCTGTCCGACCTGACCGCCGATATCCGCACCGCCGCCCTTGACACGCTGGGCGATACCGCGCCGGGCGACATTGCGGCGATCGTGTTCGTCGGCGGGTCCAGCCTGATGACGACGATCGTGCGCAGCATGGCCGATCTGTTCCCGCAGGCACGGCAGGTGCGCGCGCAGGCCTTTACCGCCGTGTCCGACGGCCTTGCCCTTGCAGCGGCCCGAACGGCACAACCCGGTCTCGCCCGCACGGCGGGTTGAAGCCGGCAGCGGGCAGGCGTATGCCAGCCGCCATGTTCACCATCGCAGCCCTGTATCATTTCACCCGCTTTCCCGACGCGGCCGCCCTGCGCGCACCGTTGCTGGACCTGTGCCGCAGCCATGGCATCAGCGGCACCCTGCTGCTTGCGGGCGAAGGCGTGAACGGCACCATCGCCGGATCCCGCGCCGGGATCGACGCGGTTCTGGCGCATCTGCGCGCCCTGCCCGGCTGCGCGCATCTGGTCCACAAGGAAAGCCACGCCGCGACCCAGCCTTTCAACCGCATGAAGGTGCGGTTGAAACGCGAAATCGTCACCATGGGTCAGCCCGATGTGGACCCCATGCAAGGCACCGGTCACTACGTTGCACCCGCCGACTGGAACGCGCTGATCACCGCCCCCGATGTGGCCGTCATCGATACCCGCAACGATTACGAAGTGGCGATCGGCACCTTTGACGGGGCCATCGACCCGCAGACGCAATCCTTTGGCGACTTCCCCGCATGGTGGGAGGCGAACAAGCACCGCTTTCACAACAAGCGGATCGCGATGTTCTGCACCGGCGGCATCCGCTGTGAGAAATCGACGAACTATTTGCGCGGCCAGGGGGTCGAAGACGTCTATCACCTGCAAGGCGGCATCCTGAAATACCTTGAAGACGTGCCAGAGGCGGACAGCACATGGCAGGGGTCCTGTTTCGTCTTTGACGCGCGGGTCAGCGTTGGCCACGGCCTACAGGAAGGGCCGCACATCCTGTGCCACGGCTGCCGCCGCCCCCTGTTGCCCGCCGACCGCAACCACCCGGCATTCGAGGAAGGCGTCGCCTGCCACCACTGCGCCGCCACCACATCGGACGACGACAAGGAACGGTTCCGCGAACGGCAGCGCCAGATCATTCTGGCAAAAGCCCGCGGGGACCGCCACATTGGCAGTCTCTGATCATCTACGCCGCCATCAGCACACGGGACTGGCGCTGACCATCGGCCTGCTGTCGGGGCTGCTGGGGTTCTGGCTGAACATGCCGCTGCCGTGGATGCTGGGCCCGATGATCGGCACCACAATCGCCGCCATGGCAGGTCTGCCGGTGCGCGGTCCGGAAAAGCTGCGCCCCATCGTCATTCCCGTGATCGGCGTGCTGCTGGGGTCGGGCATCACGGCTGATCTGTTTGCCCAGCCCGGCACATGGGCCGTCACGCTGTCGCTGCTGCCGCTGTTCCTGTGCATTGCGGCGGGGTTTTCCTATCTCGTCTATCGACGCCTTGGACGTTACGACCCGGTCACCGCGTTTTACGCAGCCATGCCCGGCGGCCTGAACGAAATGCTGATCCTGGGTGCGGCCGCGGGTGGCGATGAAAAACGCATCGCCCTTGCCCATGCCGCCCGGGTGCTGCTGGTGATCTTTCTCGTCGTTCTCTATTTCGGACTTGTGCTGGGGGTCAGGTCCACCGGCGGGGGTGCGAATTTCGTGCCGCTTTCCGCGCTGACCCTGCCGGATTACGTCATCCTTGGCCTCTGTGCCGTGCTGGGCGTCATGCTGGGCCAACGCCTGCGCCTGCCGGCGGCCCCGGTGTTCGGACCGATGATCCTGTCCGGCATCGTCCATGTCACAGGCTGGGTCGAAACCGCCCCGCCTTCTGTCATCATCATCGTGGCACAGATCGTGATCGGCACGGTGATCGGCACCCGGTTTGTGGGGGCCGCTGTCCGGGACATCATCCGTGACATCGGCCTTGGCATGGTCGCCACCGCCGGGATGCTGGCGATTGCCGTGGGTTTTGCCCAGAGTGTCGCCACTGTCATGGGCCTGCCCCTCAGTCAGGCGTTTCTGGCCTATGCGCCCGGCGGCCTGACGGAAATGTCGCTGCTGACGCTGACACTGGATCAGGACATCGCGTTCGTCTCTGTCACCCACATCATCCGCATCACGATGATCGTGGCCAT
>JBBREW010000300.1:0-4068 GCA_038225335.1 Rhodobacterales bacterium | reverse complement strand
GCCTGCGCGACTGTGCGGCCCTGATCCGCGACATGATGCACCGCGATGGCCAGCCCGCCGAATACCACGAGCTGGAAGAGGGCCCGCCCGTCGTCTATGGCGAGGTGGCGTCGAAATCTCCCAAGACCCTTCTTTGCTATTCGCACTATGACGTGCAGCCCCCCGAGCCGATCGACGCCTGGACGCACGGCGGCCCGTGGTCCGGCGCCGTGGTCGACGGCATCCTTTACGGTCGCGGCGCGACCGACAACAAATCCGGCGTGCTGGCCTTCAACAAGGCGGCCAAGGCGTTTCTGGCCGTGCGTGGCGAAGTGCCGGTGGGTCTCAAGCTGCTGATCGAGGGCGAGGAGGAAATCGGCTCGCCCAACCTGGGGCCGTGGGCGAAGGCGAATGCCGAAATGCTGGCCGCCGACGGAATGCACTGCCTTGACGGCAGCCTTGAGATCGGGGTGAACGTGCCGGACGGGTCGCTCGGCCTCAAGTCGGTCCTGTTCGTCGAGCTTATTGCACGTGGCCCCCGCACCGACGTCCATTCCCTGAACGCGCCGCTGGTGCCCAATCCGGTCTGGGATCTGGTGCATGCGCTGGCCACCATCATGGACCGCAACAAGAAGATCCTGATCCCGGACTGGACCGAAGGCATCTATGTTCCGGACGACGAAGATCTGGGCTATCTGGCCGACAAGGCGGCCCGGATCGATCTTGACCTTCTGCGGCAGGAAATGGGGGTCACGGCATTTGCGCTGGGCCGCGACGGTGTGGAAGCCCTGCACGCGCGGACCTATGAACCCACCGCCAATATCCAGGGTATCACCGGCGGATATACCGGCAAGGGCACCAAGACCATCGTCCCGGCCGAAGCGCGGGTGCGCATGGACTTTCGCCTGATCCCCAACATCTCTCCGGCAAAAGCAATCGAGAAGCTGCGCGCGCATCTGAAACGCGAAGGCTTTGCCCATATCGAGGTCAAAGGCGAGGCCCGCACCGAAGACCCCTACAAGATCAGCGCGCGCGAAGACATCAGCCTGTCGATCATCGCGGCCGCCCACGAGGTTTACGGCGCACCGCCAATCGTCAACGGGGTGTCCGCCGAAGGTGCGATCCTGAAACACGTCTGGATCCCCTGCGTCCTGACCGGATTTGCCAATCCCGGCTGCAACCTGCACGCGCCGGACGAAAACATTCACGTCGACAAATACATCAATGGTATCAAATACGCCGCCGCCATCATGGAACACTTTGGCCGCACGTAACCCCCGCACAGGAAAGACAACCATGCCACAGGTCGACATCGCCTTTGACACCTATCACACCTATGACGCCATGACGGCGCATCTGCAGGCGCTGGCGCGGGCCTATCCGCAGCTTTGCACCCTGACATCCATCGCGAAAACGTTCCGGGGGCGGGATGTGTGGTTCATGACGATCACCAATGCCGCAACCGGGCCCGGTCTGGAAAAGCCGGGGTTCTACATCGACGCGCAGATCCACGCTGAAGAACACGCGACATCGGCCACCGCCCTTTATGCCTGCTGGTATCTGCTGACCCACTACGGCACGGACCCCGATGTGACGCGGCTGGTCGATTGTCAGGCGTTCTACATCATCCCGCGGATCAACCCGGACGGGGCCGAATACGCCCTGACTGCGCCATATCATCCGTGGTGCGGCAACGGGCGGTTCCTGCCCGGCGAAGACCGGATCGACGGTCTGATCCCGCAGGACCTGACGGGGGACGGATTCATCACGCAGATGCGCGTGCCTGACCCCAAGGGCGAATGGAAAAAGGACAGCGTCGATCCCCGCATCCTTGTGCAGCGCGATCCGGGCGAAGAAGGCGGCACCTATTACCGCCTGTATCCCGAAGGCATCATCCGGAATTATGACGGTGTGCATGTCCATATCGAACCGCAGGAAGACGGCAACATGAACCGGAATTTTCCGGTCAACTGGTCACCGCAGGAATACGGCGCGGGCGATTATCCGTTCAGCGAACCAGAGGCCGCAGGGATGGGTCAGGTGATCCTGAACCACCCCAACATCGCGGGCATGTGCGCCTATCACACCCACGGCGGGATCATCCTGCGGCCTTCGATGATGAAAATGGACGCCGACATGAGCCCGCGCGATCTGGCGCTGTTCAAGGCGCTGGGTGCGGTGGGCGAACGGCTGACCGGCTATCCGACCATTTCGACCTATGAGGATTTCACACCGGACAAGTCAAAGGCCCGGCACGGCAGCCTGAAGGACTGGGTCTACGAGGAAATGGGCATCATCTGCTTCTCGACGGAATTGTGGGATCTGGAACGGACGGCGGGGGTGCCGAAAGAAGGCTATTACAACCTTGGCCCCCGCGACGACGACACCCAGCGCCGGGTGTTCAAATGGGTCGTGGACAACGTGGGCGACAAGGGCTTTCGCGACTGGTCCACGTTCGATCATCCGCAGCTTGGTCCGGTCGAGGTCGGCGGGATGGTCTATATCTGGGCCTATCGCAATCCACCGGGGCACCTGCTGCAAGAAATCTGCCACAACAACGTCATGTTCAACCTGCAACACGCCGCCGCCGCGCCGCGGGTGGCGATTGATGATCTGACCATCACGCCGCTAGGCGGGGATCTGTTCAAGGTGGCGGCCGTGGTGTCCAACCACGGTTATCTGCCGACCAACCTGTCCGATGTGGCCGTCGAAAACGGTGTGGCGAAACCCGTCACCCTGACCATCAGCTGTGGTGATGTGGAACTGGTCATGAACCCGGCCACGGTGGACCTTGGCCACCTCGCGGGGCGCAACGAACGGCGCTATGCCTATTCGAACTGGGGCCAGCAATGGTCGCCCGTGACGAAACAGGCGGAATGGCTGGTCAGGGCCGGGGCAAAGGGTGCAACGGTGACAGTCACGGCAAAGTCTGAAAAAGGCGGCACGCAGCGGCAGACAGGCGTGCTGGGGCAGGCGGACTGATCCGACGCCCGCGATGGGCACGGCGATCCGGTCCGGGTCGCCGTCACCGGGGGCGTGGGTCAGACTGCTTTGGCGACGCAGCCGTCGCCGATGGTGCCGCTGGCCAAGGCGTGATTGACGCCGCCGATCAGGTGATTTGCAAGGATCGCGCGCGCAGCCCCCGCGTCACGGGCCATCGCCGTTTCCAGCAGGTCATGGTGTTCGCCGGATGCCACATCGCCCCGAAACGACAGGGCAATCATCTGATAGCGCAGATATTTGTCAAAATTCGCACCGTGGAACTGTCGCAGCACCTGTGACCCGCAGGCGCTGATCAGGGCCTGATGAAATTCCCAGTCGAACCGTTTCCAGTCGAGCAGCATGCTTTGGTCGCCGTTGCGGATGCGTTCTTCGGACCGCGCCAGCCGGTGATAGGCGGCCATGACCCGCGCTTCCCATTCGACATCGCCGCGGCTGAACGAATCCTCCAGCGCCTGACCTTCGATCAGCAGCCGCAATTCGGCCAGTTCTTGCAGGTTGACCGGGGATATCGGCGCAACTTCGAACCCGCGCTGACCTTCGGCCAGAACCAGTTCTTCGGTCGCAAGGCGGTTCAGCACTTCGCGCAGGGTGCTGACGGATGCGCCGTATCGGTCGCGCAATCCGTCAAGTTTCAGCTTTTGCAACGGGGCCAGCGTTCCGTTCAGGATATCCCGGCGCACCCGCCGCCAGATGGACCCGGCAACGGTTTCCTCCACCGCCGTGCTGCGATCGGATGCGGGGGCTGCACCTGCTTCCAGCGTCTGATGGGCTGCCGTGGTCCTGACGCAGGCGGAAATGTGTTCCGCCAGAATGGTGCAGGCCCGGTCCGCATCCCGCGACAGGGCTGCATCGCGCAGCGCCAGATGTTCGTCCGCCGCAGGTTGGCCCCGGTAGATGACGGCGATGATCTGATACCGCAGATAGCGGTCGAACACGGCGGAATGTGCGCCCAGCAATTCCCGCGACCCACAGTCCGAAATCAGGGCGCTGTGAAACCCCTTGTCATAGTGTTTCCAGCGGCTCGCGTGTTGGGTTTCGCCCCGCTGCATGTGCCGTTCAGTCACGCTCAGCATATGATGGGCGCCG
>JBBREW010000299.1:0-4076 GCA_038225335.1 Rhodobacterales bacterium | reverse complement strand
GCGCCCGTCTTTACCGATCTGGACGGGGCGCTGGCCCTTGCCGGACATGACGATGTGACCGTGCTGGGTGACATGGCACAGGTCCTGCACGCGGCACATGGGCTGACCATCGGCACCCCGGTCGTCAGCGTCATCGAAGGCATCGCCCTGCTTGCCGCCGATCCGATCTATCGCATGGACCACGGCGCACGGCCTGCACCGCTGTATCTGCGACCCGCCGACGCGGCCCCGGCCCGCGACGCGCCACCCACCCTGCGTCCGTGACGCCGCGGCGCTGCGTGATCCTGTGTCGGTGAATCGCGCGCCGTTACCGCTGGACCTCGCCCTGACCCATGCCCTCGCCTTTGGGGGTGATGATGCATGGTCTGCGGCGGATTTTGCCGGTTTTCTGGGGCAACCGGGGGTCATTTTGTCCGGCACGGCGGATGCCTTTGTGCTGGGCCGCGTGACATTGGACGAGGCAGAGGTCCTGACCCTTGCCACCCATCCTGCCCGCCGCCGCCACGGTCTGGCGCGGACAGCCCTTGCACATTTCTGCGCCAGCGCCGCGGCAGCGGGTGCAGTGTCCGTGTTTCTGGAAGTCGCGGCCGACAATGCGGCTGCACTGGCGCTTTATCACAGCGCGGGGTTTGCCCGTGTCGGACACCGGCGCGGATATTACCACCGACCCGGTCAGGCGGCCGTCGATGCCCTGATCCTGCGCCGCGCTTGCAACGCGCCCTTATAACGGCCTGACCTTGCGCCTGATTTTTGACCGGTTGGCAAAAGTTGCGCCACGTAGCACAAAGAAACGGTTGACCGCCGCAATTCGGCGTTGCCTTATCTGGCAATGTAAAAACACGGGTGGCATAACCACCCGGTCTGCAACCAACGACACGGGAGACCATCCATGACCCTTTCCAAGATATTCCTCGGCGCGACAGCAGCCCTTGCGCTGACCGCCGGTGCCGCACTGGCCGACCCTGCGATCGTGTTCGATCTGGGCGGCAAGTTTGACAAATCCTTCAATGAATCCGCATTCAACGGTGCCACACGCTGGGCCGAAGAAACCGGCGGCACCTTTGCAGAGGTTGAATTGCAGTCCGACGCACAGCGTGAACAGGCGCTGCGCCGCTTTGCCGAATCCGGTGCGAACCCCATTGTCATGGCTGGTTTCAGCTTTGCCACACCGCTGACCGATATCGCCGCTGATTATCCCGATACCAAGTTTGTGATCATCGACGCCGTCGTTGATGCGCCAAACGTGAAATCGGTCGTCTTCAACGAAGAGCAGGGGTCCTATCTGGTCGGTATGCTGGCTGCGATGGCATCGCAGACGGGCACCGTGTCCTTTGTCGGTGGCATGGACATCCCGCTGATCCGCAAATTCGCCTGCGGCTATGCCGAAGGTGCAAAGTCTGTGAACCCGGACATCAACGTGATCGCCAACATGACCGGCACCACCCCCGCCGCATGGAACGATCCGGTGAAGGGCACCGAACTGACACTGGCACAAAAGTCGCAAGGGTCCGACGTGGTGTTCCAGGCCGCTGGCGGCACCGGTGTGGGCGTGCTGCAGGCCGCAGCCGACAACGACATGCTGGGCATCGGTGTGGACGCCAACCAGAACTACATGCACCCCGGCCAGATCCTGACATCCATGCTCAAGCGGGTTGATGTCGCCGTCTATGACGCCTTCACCGCCGGTGAAGAAGTCGAGCCGGGCATTGCATCGCTGGGCGTGTCCGAGGACGGTGTCGGTTATGCGATGGACGAATTCAACGCAGAACTGGTCACCGCCGAAATGCAGGCCACCGTCGAAGAAGCAAAGGCCGGCATCGTCGATGGCACGATCATGGTGCATGATTACATGTCCGACGAATCCTGCCCGGCGCTGACGTTCTAAGCAGCCCTGACGACCACACGACACCGGGGCCGCGCTGAACCTTCGGCGCGGCCCCTGCCAATCGGGGGACCGCCATGACGACCCACAGCAGTCAGACTGACCGCAGCCAGACGACCCTTGCCCCTGCCATCGAACTGAAGGGGATATCCAAATCCTTTGGCCCGGTGCAGGCCAACAAGGATATCAGCATCCGCGTCATGCCCGGCACGATCCACGGGATCATTGGGGAAAACGGAGCGGGCAAGTCCACGCTGATGAGCATCCTTTACGGGTTCTACAAGGCGGATGCGGGCGAAATCTGGGTGGCGGGCAAGCGGGTCGACATTCCCGACAGTCAGGCCGCGATTGCTGCGGGCATCGGAATGGTGTTCCAGCATTTCAAGCTGGTTGAAACCTTTACCGTGCTGGAAAACATCATTCTTGGGGCAGAGGATTCGGGCCTGCTGCGCCCGTCGCTTGCGCGGGCACGGCGCGAATTGCAGGCGCTTGCCACGGAATACGAATTGAACGTCGATCCGGATGCGCTGGTCAGCGACATCGGGGTCGGGATGCAGCAACGGGTCGAAATCCTGAAGGCGCTGTACCGGCAGGCGGACATCCTCATTCTGGACGAACCGACCGGCGTGCTGACCCCGGCAGAGGCGGACCACCTGTTCCGCATCCTTGAAAACCTGCGCCGTGAAGGCAAGACGATCATCCTGATCACCCACAAGCTGCGCGAGATCATGGACATCACCGACACCGTCAGCGTCATGCGACGCGGCGAAATGACCGCGACGGTCAAAACGGCCGACACCAGCCCGCAGGCGCTGGCGGAACTGATGGTCGGGCGCAAGGTACTGCTGCGCGTCGATAAAACCGCCAGCACGCCGGGGGCTGTCATTCTGGACGTGCAGAACCTGAATGTGACCGACGCCAAGGGCGTGCACCGCCTGAAAGGCATCAGCCTGCAGGTGCGGGCGGGCGAAATCCTTGGCATTGCCGGTGTGGCGGGCAACGGGCAGTCAGAACTGCTGGAAGTGCTGGGCGGCTATGAAAAAGCCACCGGCACGATAACCATGAACGGCACCCCCATTGATCTGACCGGCACGACGTCCGACGGACAAAGGCGCCGGAACAGCGGGATCGCCCATGTGCCAGAGGACCGTCAGGCCGAAGGTCTGATCATGGATTATGCCGCTTGGGAAAACATTGCCTTTGGCTATCACAACGATCCGAAATTCCGGTCCGGGCCGCTGATGAACAACGCCGCGATGTTGCAGGACACGATCGAAAAGATGGAACGGTTCGATGTCCGCCCGCCGGACCCGAAACTGGCCGCCAAGAATTTTTCCGGCGGCAACCAGCAGAAAATCGTGCTGGCCCGAGAGATCGAGCGCAATCCCGATCTGCTGCTGATCGGCCAGCCGACCCGCGGCGTGGACATCGGCGCGATCGAGTTCATCCACCAGCAGATCGTCGCCCTGCGCGATCAGGGCAAGGCTATCCTGCTGGTAAGTGTCGAACTGGAAGAAATCCTTGCCTTGTCCGACCGCATCGCGGTGATGTTCGACGGCAAGCTGATGGGGATGCGCGACCCGGCGCAGACCAATGAAAAAGAACTTGGGATGCTGATGGCAGGCATGACGGGCGACCCCGGTCAGGCCGGTATCGCACAGGCCGAGGCAAATCTGGCACATGCCAGCACGGGCGAAAGGGTCTGATCATGGATGTGATGCCAAAATGGGCCGACGTGATCCTGATCCCGGTCATATCCCTGCTGCTAGCCTCGCTTTTGTCGGCTCTGGTCATCCTGGCCATTGGTGAAAGCCCCTGGGCCGCACTGAAGCTGATGGTCAGCGGTGCGCTGGGGTCCACCTATGGCTGGGGCTATACCCTGTATTACGCCACGAATTTCATCTTTACCGGCTTGGCGGTATCGGTCGCGTTTCATGCGCGGATGTTCAACATCGGCGGCGAGGGGCAGGCGGCGCTGGGCGGCCTTGGCGTGGCGCTGGTCTGTCTATATATCCCATGGCCGCATTGGTCGCTGGCCCTGATCGGGGCCACGGCGGGGGCGGCGCTGTTCGGCGCGGCATGGGCGTTGATCCCGGCGGTGCTGCAGGCCAAACGCGGCAGCCACATCGTGATCACCACGATCATGTTCAACTTTATCGCGGCGGCCTTTCTGAACTATCTGCTGGTGGGTGCG
>JBBREW010000298.1:0-4076 GCA_038225335.1 Rhodobacterales bacterium | reverse complement strand
CGTCACGGCGGCGTGATGTGGCGGGAATTCCCGTGAAGTTCACAGCAATCCCAAATTAAGCGTTGCTCGACCAGATCAGGTCTGCCAAAACAGTTTCAGCGATACGGACGGGCAGACAAACAAGGGGCACAAAAAGAACCCCACCGGCACAATGTCAGGTTTCATACAGGCCTCGTTTTTATCGTAAATGAGCGATCCGGCGCGCGAGCGAGCAGACATCCCCCCAGGTGGCGCGCGCAGTCGGTCCAGCCCTCCCAAGGGCAGAAGGCGGCGGGTTGAGTAGTGGCAGCTATCTCAGCCCGCCGTTTTCACGTTCAGCGTAATTTTTCGGGGGGACGGGCAGAGAGGGCCAATTCAATTGGTCTTGAGGTTTACAGGCGAAGTCACCCAGAAGGTGGACAGCAAGGGGCGCATGTCGATCCCGGCTGATTTTCGTCGCGTCCTCGAAAGCTGCGACACGTCCTGGGAATCCGGGCAACCCATTACCGCAAAACTGATCTACGGCGACCATCTTGACGGTGCGCTGCAGGTTTACGGCATGTCCGATTACGACAAGATGGCCATGGACATCGCCATGATGGACGAAGGCGACGAAAAGGATATGGCGATGCAATTGCTGATATCCCAGTCCGAAGACATGACCGTGGACAAGGATGGCCGGGTTGTCATGCCGATGCGCCACCGCGAGAAACTGGGTCTGACCGAAGGCGATCTGGTGTTCCGTGGCCGTTTGAACATGTTCGAAATCTGGAATGCCGAAACCTATGAAACCGCCATCCGTGCGCCGATGCGCGAACGCCTCAGGGCGCGCGGTCCGGGGTTCAATCCATTGACGCTCCTCAAAAGAACATAGGGCAGGCCCATGATGTCAGCCCCCGATGCCCCCCACGTTCCCGTCCTGATCGACGCCATCATCGAAGCCTGTGCGCCGATCCGGGGTGTCTGGCTGGACGGCACATTCGGGGCGGGTGGCTATACCCGGCGTTTGCTGGATGCGGGCGCGGACAAGGTCATTGCCGTGGACCGCGACCCGTTGGCGTTCCAGATGGCCGCATCCTGGATTGCCGATTATGGCGACCGCATCCTGCCCGTCGCGGGGACGTTTTCCCGACTGGATACCTATGGCGCGGATCTGGACGGTGTGGTGCTGGATCTGGGCGTCAGTTCCATGCAGCTTGACCTGCCAGAGCGGGGATTTTCCTTCATGCGGGACGGGCCGCTGGACATGCGGATGTCGCAGGACGGGGTGTCGGCTGCCGATCTTGTCAACACGAAGGACGAGGCAGAGCTGGCTGATATCATTTATCTTTATGGCGAGGAACGCGCGAGCCGCCGGATCGCAAAGGCGATCGTGGCGGCCCGCCCGGTGACGACGACCGGGCAATTGGCGCGGATCGTTGAATCCTGTCTGCCGCGGGCCAAACCGAACCAGAGCCATCCCGCCACCCGCACCTTTCAGGCGCTGCGCATCGCGGTGAACGATGAATACGGTGAATTGGCCGATGGCATGGCCGCCGCGGAACGGGCGCTGGCCCCCGGCGGGCAACTGGCCATCGTGACCTTTCATTCGGTCGAGGACCGGATGGCCAAGCGATTCTTGCAGACCCGCAGCGCCACGACGGCCAATGCCAACCGCTATGCGCCCGAAACAGCGCCCACCGTGGCCGCCTTTACCCAGAAGACCCGCAAGGCCATCACCGCCGATGCCGCCGAAGTGGCGGCCAACCCCCGGTCCCGGTCGGCAAAATTGCGCGTCGCCACGCGGACGGATGCGCCCGCCGTGCCGATGGACCGCCGCGACCTTGGGATGCCGATGATGAAGGGGGACGCGTCATGATGCGGTCCGTGATCTATGTTCTGGCGGCCCTGACCGTGATGGGTCTGGCCTTCTGGGCCTATCAGGAAAACTATAAAACGCAGGTCGCCATCCGCGATGTGCGCAACCTGCACGCCCAGATCGGCGATGCCCACGAACGGCTGGGCATGTTGCGGGCGGAATGGGCCTATCTGAACCGCCCCGACCGCCTGATTGATCTGGCAGAGATCAATTTTGACCGCCTTGGCCTGTTGCCGCTGTCGCCTGATGCCTTTGGCGAGATCGACCGCATCGTCTATCCGCTGCCCGACATCCTGCCGATCGTCGATCCCGTCGACATCAACTCGATCCCGCAAAGCACAGAAGAAGATCCGTTATGATCCGCACGCCCCTGCGCCCTCTGGCCCGCATCCTCAAGGCTCGCGAAAAGGGCGAAGACCCCGGCGCGATCGAGGCGGAAAACCTGCGGCTGCGCCACGAGGCGATCGCCGACAAATCGCGGATGCGCGCCGAAAGCCGCCTTTTGATCCTTGGGGCGGCGTTTGCGATGGCCTTTGTCACTATCGGCTTGCGGATGGGGACGCTGGCCGCATCGGTGCCCGAAGAACCGCGCACGGCGGCCACCGGCAATCCGATCATCGGGCAGCGGGCCGACATCGTGGACCGCAACGGCCGCATCCTTGCGACCAATCTGCAGACCCACAGCCTTTATGCCCAGCCGCAGCAGATGGTCGATCCGCTGATGGCCGCACGCGAACTGAAGGCGATCTTTCCGGAACTGGACGAAGAGCGTCTGATCAAGGATTTCACCGGAGAGCGCAAATTCGTCTGGATCAGACGTCAGCTGAGCCCCGAGCAGATGCAACAGGTCCACGATATCGGCAGTCCCGGCCTGCTGTTCGGCCCGCGCGAAATGCGGCTTTATCCCAATGGCCCGATTGCCGCCCATGTGCTGGGCGGGGCCAGCTATGGCCGCGAGGATGTGGCCAGCGCAGAGGTGATCGGCGTGGCCGGTATCGAGCGGCGCTTTGATGCGCTGCTGCGCGACCCCGCCAACGAAGGCCAGCCGCTGGAACTGGCGCTTGACCTGACCGTGCAGGCCGCGACCGAAGAAGTGCTGGCAGGCGGCATGGCGTTGATGAACGCCAAGGGAGCCACCGCGATCCTGATGGATATCTTCACGGGCGAGGTCATTTCCATGGCGTCGCTGCCCGATTTCGATCCCAACAACCGCCCGCAGGTGCTGTTGACCGGGGACCAGTCCGACAGCCCGCTGTTCAACCGGGCCGTGCAGGGGGTCTATGAACTGGGATCGACGTTCAAGATTTTCCCCATCGCGCAGGCCATGGAACTGGGTCTGGTCAATCCCGACAGCATGATCGACACCAAGGGGCCGTTGACATGGGGCCGCTTTCGCATCCGCGACAGCCATTCCATGCCCGCCACGATGTCGGTGACGGACATCATCGTCGAATCGTCGAACGTCGGCACCGGGCGCATCGCCCTGCAACTGGGTGCTGTGCGGCAACGCGATTTCCTCAGCCGGTTGGGATTTACCGAAGCCACCCAGATCGAGCTGTCAGAAGCACCGTCCGGCGCGCCATTGGTGCCAAAGAACTGGTCCGAAGTATCGGTCATGACGATTTCCTTCGGTCACGGCCTGTCGGCGTCGCCGCTGCATCTGGCGGCGGGCTATGCATCCGTGGTCAACGGCGGCACGCGGGTCACGCCCACCTTGCTGAAAACCGATGTGCGCCAGCAGGGCGCGCGTGTCCTGCGGCCGGAAATCAGTGCCCGCGCCCTGTCGATGCTGCGGCAGGTCGTGACGGACGGCACCGCATCCATGGGCGAGGTGCCGGGTTATCAGGTGGCGGGCAAGACCGGCACGGCGGACAAACCGATGCCGCGCGGCGGCTATTATGACGACCGGGTGATCGCGACCTTTGCCTCGGTCTTTCCGGCCAACGACCCGCGGTATGTGCTGGTGGTCACACTGGACGAGCCCAGTGAAAATTCGGGTGCAAAGCCGCGCCGCACCGCAGGCTGGACTGCCGTTCCGGTGGCGGCAGAGATGATCCGACGCATTGCGCCCTTGCTGGGATTGCGGCCACAGATTGAAGTCCTCGACCTTGCCAGTGTAACACTCACATCGAACTGATCGAACGGATCGATCTGCGTGCGGGGGCCGATATGGGGCAGACCAAGACACTGGCGCAACTGGGCCTGACGCCGCGGGACGGCCGACGGGTTGCGGTGACAG
>JBBREW010000297.1:0-4088 GCA_038225335.1 Rhodobacterales bacterium | reverse complement strand
AAACACGATCCACGACAGAAAGGCCGCCAGAAACAAAAGCGACGTCGCGACCCATTGGGCAGGCTTTTCGCCGATGACCCGCCAGGTAAAGCCGCAGATCAGCGCGCCCACCAGCGGGGCAAACAGGATGATCATTTCCATGGGTTCAGCCCTTCATCACGTTGACGTCTTCAACGTCGATGGTCCCGCGGTTGCGGAAGAAGCAGACAAGGATCGCAAGGCCGATCGCGGCCTCTGCGGCGGCGACGGTCAGCACGAACAGGGTGAACACCTGCCCGACCAGATCGCCAAGGTAACTGGAAAAGGCGACAAAGTTGATATTCACCGCCAGCAGCATCAATTCGATGCTCATCAGCAGGATGATCACGTTCTTGCGGTTCAGGAAAAGGCCAAAGATGCCGATGACGAACAAGGCCGCCGCCACCACAAGATAATGTTCCAGTCCGATCATGCGCTGCGTCCCTCTGGGCGTTTCGCCCTTCGTGTTATTGTCGGTTTAGCGGAAGAAAGTGTAGCCGCCGCCAAAGACGACGATCAGGATGATGATGATCGCAGCAATCGTGGTATTCGACATGGGATTAGTCCTTTGTTGCGGGTGGCCCTTACAGGCCCTGCCCCGGTTTCACGTCTTTCAGTTCCATCGCAAGTTTCGGGTCGCGGTGCATCTGGGCCAGCACGTTCTGGCGCTTGATATCGACCCGGTGGCGCAGGGTCAGCACGATGGCCCCGATCATGGCCGTCAGCAGGATCAGACCGGCCAGCTGGAACAGGATGATATAACGGTCATAGATCAGCAGCCCCAGCCCGGCGGTGTTGTACCCCGCAGGCGTCGGTGCCGCGAGCCGCTCACCGATCCCTTCGGAAAACGTCCAGGCCCCGACCGCGATGGCCAGTTGCATCAGCACGACCACCCCGATCAGCAGACCCAGCGGCAGATAGCGCGACATCTCTGCCTTCAGTTCGGCAAAGTCCACATCAAGCATCATGACGACGAACAGAAACAACACGGCGACCGCGCCGACATAGACGATGATCAGCAACATGGCGACGAATTCGGCGCCAAGGATCACGAAAAGGCCCGCCGACGACAGAAACGCAAGGATCAGCCACAACACCGAATGGACCGGGTTGCGCGACAGCACGGTCATCAGACCGCCCATGATCGTGCTGATCGCGAACAGATAGAATGTGAAAACGAAAGGGGTCATGCCTCGGCGTCCTTTTTCATCACGTCGTTGGCGATGGTCATCGCCGTCGTCATCGCAGGCACGCCGCCGAACATCGCAGCCATGGCAATCGTTTCGGCCACTTCCTTTTCGGTGGCGCCCAGTTCCATCAGATGACGGACGGTCAAGCGCAACTGTGCCTCTGCCTGCGCGCCCATGATCGTCAGCCCCATCAGCGTCATCAACAGGCGCGTCTTGGCGTCAAGGCCGTCGGGATTCAACCCCTTGCCGAAAAAGGTTTCCATCATCTCCTTGGGCATGGTCGGCCACAGCGCCTCCATCCCTTTGGGGATAAAGGTCTCCATCGCCGGGTTCAATTGCTTGACCCAGTCCTGCCCCATGGTCAGCATCGCCTCGAAGGGGTTCTTTGCACCGGTCATCGGTAGGGTGCGTCCAGCTCGAGGTTGCGGGCGATTTCGGCTTCCCACCGGTCGCCGTTCGCCAGCAACTTGTCCTTGTCGTAATACAGCTCTTCGCGCGTCTCTGTGCTGAACTCGAAATTCGGGCCTTCAACAATGGCATCCACCGGGCAGGCTTCTTGGCAGAAACCGCAATAGATGCACTTGGTCATGTCGATGTCATAGCGCGTGGTGCGCCGCGATCCGTCATCGGTGCGCGGGGCTGCATCGATGGTGATCGCCTGCGCGGGGCAGATGGCCTCGCACAGTTTGCAGGCGATGCAGCGTTCTTCGCCGTTGGCATAGCGGCGCAGGGCGTGTTCGCCTCGAAAACGCGGGCTCAGCGGACCTTTTTCATGCGGATAGTTCACGGTCGCCTTGGGGGCAAAAAAGTATTTCAGCCCCAGACCGAAGCCTTTCCAGAAATCGGAGAGCAGAAAGTATTTTGCGGTACGGGTATAATCCATTGTCAAACGCCCCATGTCCAGCGGGCCCAGAACCCGCCCATAACCTCGAATTTTGCAAGAAATGCGATCAGCACGACCCAGCCCAGCGACAGCGGCAGGAACACCTTCCAGCCAATCCGCATCAACTGGTCATAGCGGTAGCGGGGTGTGATCGCCTTCACCATCGCGAACATGAAGAAGCACAGCAGCATCTTCAGGACCATCCACAGGATGCCGTCCGGCAATCCGGGGATCGGCGACAGCCAGCCGCCCAAGAACAGCAGCGACACCAGCGCGCACATCAGCACGACGGCCATCAATTCCCCGATCATAAACAGCAGGAAGGGGGTGGAGGAGTATTCGACCTGATAACCCGCGACCAGTTCCGATTCCGCCTCTGGCAGATCGAACGGCGGGCGGTTGGTTTCCGCAAGCGCCGAGATGAAGAACAGGAACAGCATCGGGAAATGCGCAACCCAATACCACGACAGGGCCCCGGCACCGCGCTGCGCCTCGACGATGTCGCCAAAGTTCATGGACCCGGTTGAAATGATGATGCCGACGATGATCAAACCCAGCGACACTTCATAGGAAATCATCTGCGCGGCGGACCGCAGCGATCCAAGGAAGGGATATTTGGAATTGGACGCCCAGCCTCCCATGATGATGCCGTAAACCTCCAGCGAGGAGACGGCAAAGACGAACAGGATCGCCACGTTGATGTCCGACAGCACCCAGCCTTCGTTGAACGGAATGACCGACCACGCGATGACGGGCAGCACAAAGGCCAGCAGCGGTGCGATGAAATAGACCGCCTTGTCGGCCCCAGCGGGCACCACGATTTCCTTGACGATGTATTTCAGGAAATCGGCAAAGGACTGCAACACACCCCAAGGGCCGACGACGTTGGGACCGCGCCGCATCTGGACCGCGGCCCAGACCTTGCGGTCCGCATACATCAGCATCGCCAGACCCAGCAGCAGCGGGATCAGCACCAGCAGGCACTGGCCGAGGATCATCAGGATGATCCCGGTATTCGTCGTGGTGAAAAATTCGACCATGCTTTTCGTCCTATCAGACCTTGTCGTTCAGACTGTCGGGATGCCCGACGTGCCGCAATCCGCCACCGTCACCACGGCGTCAATCGTTGACGATCCCCGGGGCAGGTCCGGCGAGATGGTGTAAACAGCATCCGCGCGCCAAGTTCCACCCTCTTTGGTGACGTTCGTCCGCACCAGACGCGCAAAACTGTAACCCCTGATCAACGCATACTGTGCGGCGACACATTCCGCATATTTTTCAACCGGTGCAGGCGTCGCAGCCCCGGTCAGGGCCACCTTGAAATTGACCAGATCGCGGTCCAGCAATTCCGTGGTGACACCCAGATATGTCGGTGCCGCCGCCCTGCCTGTGGGCTGCCCTGCCCCCGCGCACCCGGCCAGCGCCATGGCCGCCAGCAGGGCCCACCGCACGGCCGTCACTCTGCCGCGATCTTGTCCGTCACGCGCAACCGGGCATTGGCCGACAGTTCCGCCATCAGGGTCGAGGCCCGCGCGATCGGGTTGGTCAGGTAGAAATCGCTGACGGCATTGGTGAAATCACCCTGCCCCAGCGCACCGCCTTCAACCGCCCCTTCGTCAACCGGCGCCTGATCCACGTCGGCAATCACGTCGATCTGGCCCAAATGCGGATGCGCCGCGATCATCGCCCGGCGCAGGGCCGCCAGCGAATCAAACGGCAGGACCGCGTCGACGCTTGCGCTGACAGCGCGCAGGATCGCCCAGTTTTCCTTGGCCTGACCGGGGGGAAAGCTGGCCCGGATCGCCAGTTGCGGGCGACCTTCGGTGTTCACGAACAGGCCGTTTTCTTCGGTATAGGCGGCGGCAGGCAGAATCACATCGGCGCGGTGCGCGCCCCGGTCGCCGTGGCTGCCCTGATAGATGACAAAGGCGCCGGGGGCGATATCGACCTCGTCCACACCCAGACTGTAAACCACCTCTGCGCCGTCAAGGGCGGCG
>JBBREW010000296.1:0-4093 GCA_038225335.1 Rhodobacterales bacterium | reverse complement strand
GTGTGCGGTGACAGTCACACGGCAACGCACGGTGCATTCGGTGCGTTGGCGCACGGCATCGGCACGAGTGAGGTCGAACATGTCCTTGCCACCCAGACGCTGATCCAGCGCAAGGGCAAGAACATGAAGGTCGAGATCACCGGCAAGCTGAAGCCCGGTGTGACCGCCAAGGACATCACCATGTCCGTCATCGGCAAGACCGGCACCGCCGGCGGCACCGGCTATGTCATCGAATATTGTGGCGAGGCGATCCGCGACCTGTCGATGGAAGGCCGCATGACCGTCTGCAACATGGCGATCGAAGGCGGCGCGCGCGCCGGGCTGATCGCACCGGACGAAAAGACCTACGCCTACTGTCAGGGCCGTCCCCACGCACCGAAAGGGGCCCAGTGGGAAGCCGCGATGGACTGGTGGAAGACGCTTTATTCCGACGACGACGCCCATTGGGACAAGGTCGTGACGCTGAAGGGCGAAGATATCGCACCCTCCGTCACCTGGGGCACCTCGCCCGAAGACGTGCTGCCGATCACCGCGACCGTGCCTGCGGCCAGCGATTTCACCGGTGGCAAGGTCGATGCGGCACAGCGTTCGCTGGACTACATGGGCCTGTCGGCAGGGATGAAACTGTCGGACATCAAGATCGACACAGTCTTTATCGGGTCCTGCACGAATGGTCGGATCGAGGATCTGCGTGCCGCAGCCGCGATCCTGAAGGGCAAGAAGATCGCCGTGACGCGTGCGATGGTCGTGCCCGGTTCGGGTCTGGTACGCGCACAGGCCGAGGAGGAAGGTCTGGCGCAAATCTTTATCGACGCCGGTTTCGAATGGCGCATGGCGGGCTGTTCCATGTGTCTGGCGATGAACCCCGACCAGCTGGCCCCCGGCGAACGCTGTGCGGCCACCAGCAACCGCAACTTCGAAGGCCGTCAGGGCCGCGGCGGTCGCACGCACCTGATGTCCCCCGCGATGGCTGCCGCCGCCGCGATCACAGGCCACCTCACTGACGTTCGGGAGATGATGTAATGGATACCTTCGACAAGCTGAGCGGCATTGCCGCACCGCTTAATCTGATCAACATCGACACCGACATGATCATCCCCAAACAGTTCCTCAAGACCATCAAGCGGTCGGGGCTGGGCGTGAACCTGTTCGACGAGATGCGTTATGACGACGACCGCAACGAAATTCCCGATTTCGTGCTGAACAAGCCGCAGTATCGTCAGGCCGAAATCATCGTGGCCGGCGACAACTTTGGCTGCGGATCATCGCGGGAACATGCGCCTTGGGCGATCAAGGATTTCGGCATCCGCTGCGTCATCGCGCCCAGCTTTGCCGACATCTTTTACAACAACTGCTTCAAGAACGGCATCCTGCCGGTCGTGCTGCCGCAGGAACAGGTCGATGCACTGATGAAGGATGCGGAAAAAGGGTCCAACGCGCGGATCGAAATCGATCTGGCCGCGCAGACCATCACATCGTCCGATGGCGACGTGTTCCGGTTCGATGTCGATGCCTTCAAGAAGCATTGCCTGCTGAACGGTCTGGACGACATCGGCCTGACGATGGAAAAAGCCGGGTCGATCAAGGCATTCGAGGATCAGGCGGCCACGTCGCGCCCCTGGGTCTGATGGCCTTAAACTAACTTACAACAAGTTTTATATGGGGTCGGGTTCGCTCGGCCCCTTTATCTTGTGCAGTAATCAACATCGGCACAGCGATGCCATGAAAAGGTTGCAATAGCGCACCACCCCCACCGCAAAACGGCCCGACAGTTTTCGCTAAGGTTAACAGCATCTTGTGAGATCGCAGGAATAGAGGCTAAATCGTGGCAAGAATGAGGCAGTCTGCGGATACACCGCAGGAACATCACGGGACAAAGCGACGGCACCGTATCGCCGCTGACCGGGCAAAGGACATCATGGCGGCGCGTTCACCCCTTCCAGCGGCCTGTTTGCGTGCAATTCTGGTGGTGGCGCTGATCGCCATCCCATCGCTTTTTCTGCCTGACCAAGGCCGTGACGGCGCGCAGATCGTGGCACTGGTGTCGATCTTTGCCGCGTTTTTCACACTGGTGGAATACTCTGTCGCATCGCCCAGCTTTATCGAATTCCGCAGTGCGCCGCCGTTCAACCGTCTGCGGTTTGCGGCCTTGTTTGCAACCGTTGTCGCCCTGACCCTGATCGCCCGCAGCGCAGAGGCGCCGTCCACCATCAACCAACTGGTCACCGTCATCGGAGAGCGGACGGGCGGATCGCTGGATTTCCCGTTTTCACCGGTGCGCCTGATGCTATTGATGATGCCCGCGGACACGGACCCGCAGGTGATCGTGATGCTGCGGACGTCGTCCGGGCTTGCCTATCTGGTGTCGCTGATTTCGATCGCTGCATTTATCGCGATGCTGCGGTTTCATCACTGGCCCCGCCGCACCGACACATTCAATGTCTGGGTCAACCTGCCGATGTTTGACCCCACAGCGGGCGGCGATATCGTGGCGCGGTTGAACCGGGACTGCCAGTTCAACCTGATCCTTGGCTTTCTGCTGCCCTTCGTGTTTCCTGCCCTTGGCAAACTGGTGTCGGTCTTTGTGACACCCATCGTGCTGGACGACCCGCAAACACTGATCTGGATGGTAGCCGCATGGGCCTTTCTTCCTGCCAGCCTGCTGATGCGCGGCATTGCCCTGTCGCGGGTGGCCCAGATGATCCACGCCCAACGCAAACGCGCCTACGCCAAGGCCGCAGCCGAAGGTATGCTGCCCATCTGATCGGAACCCTTCTGCTGGCCGGGCTAACGCTGCCTGTTCTGGCCGACAGCATGCGCGTTGCCACCTATGCCGCGCCGTTTGGCCGTGACGGGCCGGGGCTTTTGTTGCGCGATCTGGGCCGCAGTGATGCGCAGATCGACGCGGCGCTGGATGTGATCCGGCGTGTGGCCCCCGACATCGTGCTGTTGACGGACGTGGATTATGACCGCGACGGGCTGGCGCTGGGGGTCATCGGCGACCGCCTTGGGTTGCCGCACCACTTTGCCCTGATGCCCAACAGCGGGATGGCGACGCCTTTTGATCTGGACGGCAACGGCCGCACGGCAGAGGCGCGTGACGCACAGGGCTATGGACTTTTCAGCGGCGACAGCGGGATGGGGCTGCTGTCGCGCTGGCCGATTGCAGCGGACGCCGCACAGGATCTGTCCGCACTGATCTGGCGCGACGTGCCGGGGGCGACGCTGCCGGACGCCGCCCTGTGGACCGCAGACATCGCGGCCGCGCAACGCCTGTCCACGACCGGTCACTGGATCGTGCCTGTGCTGGCCCCGGACGGTCCCGTCACAATACTGGCGTTTTCCGCAACACCGCCGGTGTTCGATGGGCCAGAGGACCGAAACGGCCTGCGCAACCGCGATGAACTGCGCCTGTGGACGCAAACACTGGACGGGGTGTTCGGACCGCCGCCGCAGGATTTCATCCTGCTGGGCAATGCCAACCTTGATCCTGTCGACGGTGACGGGTTGCGCGCGGCGATGGTGGATTTTCTGGCCGATCCGCGCCTGACCGACCCCGCGCCACGCAGTGCGGGTGGGGCCGCTGCCGCCGATGCGGACCACAGCGGCGATCCGGGGCGCGATACCGCCGACTGGCCGGACGGTGCGCCGGGCAATCTGCGGGTCAGCTATGTCCTGCCAGCCGCAGGCTTTCGGGTTGTGGACAGTGGTGTGTTCTGGCCCGCGCCGGATGATCCCGATGCCGCCTTGGCCGATGCGGCAGGACCGCACCGCTTGGTCTGGGTGGACCTGACGCGCTAGGGTGCGGCTTGAAACCGCACCGCCTTGGCGTTACGCGGGGACAACCCCTTTGCAGCCAAGGATGCCGCCCATGTCGAACCCTTCCCTTCTGATCCTCGCCGGTGACGGCATCGGCCCCGAAGTCATGAACGAGGTGAAGCGCATCATCACCTGGTATGGTGACAACCGCGCCATGCCGTTCGACGTGACAGAGGATCTGGTCGGCGGCTGTGCCTATGACAAGCATGGCACGCCGCTGCACGACGACACGATGGCCAAGGCGCAATCCGTGGACGCCGTCCTGCTGGGCGCT
>JBBREW010000295.1:0-4096 GCA_038225335.1 Rhodobacterales bacterium | reverse complement strand
TTCGGCCAGATAAAGGGTGCCTGTGGTGCGCAACCCGACATCGCCCGCAGCCTGCTGCAATTCCGGCCACATCCGCTGCGCGTCCAGCATGATCGGCAATTCCGCCAGATCGCGGCCCTGCGCGCGCACCCAGCCCCAGTTGCGGCCCGACTGTTCGCCCGCCACACGGCCCTTTTCCAGCACCACGACGCGGACCCCACGCCGGGCCAGATCCCATGCAGTCATGATCCCGATGATGCCGCCACCGATCACGACCACATCCGCCTGCGCGGGCAGCGTGTCGGTAAATGTTGCAGGCAGATCGCCCCGGAACGGGAATGTCATCGGCGCACCGTCATTCCAGCCGTCGCCGCAGACGCCGCACCATGGCCCAGACCCCCAGCAAGACCAGCGGGGTGACAATCGCGGCAAGGACGGCTTTGCTGATGCCCATCTGGTATTCCAGCGGGCCGACCACATACAGCACCAGCGACACGGCGTAATAGCTGATCGCGACCGTGGACAGCCCTTCGACCGTGCGTTGCAGGCGCAATTGCGTGTCAGACCGCTTGTCCATGCTGGCCAGCAGGTCGCGGTTCTGCGCCGACCGTTCCACATCGACCCGCGTGCGCAGCAGATCCCCCGCCCGCAGGGCGCGGTCGCTCATTGCTTTCAGGCGGTATTCTGTGGATTTGACCGTCCGCATCGCCGGATCATACCGCCGCATCATGAATTCGCCGAATGTCTGGCGGCCTTCGAACCGTTCCTCGCGCAGCACGTCGATCCGCTGGTTCACGATCGTTTCATAGGCCCCCGTGGCACCGAACCGAAAGGCGGACTGCGCCACGATGTTTTCCAGCTCTGCCGAAACGGTCAGCAGGCTTTGCAACACATTGGCAGGGTCGGTGACAGGACCGCACATTTCCGACAACAAGGCCGTCAGGCGGTCGTCGATCGCCCCCATCTGCGGCCCCAGATCGCGCGCCCGGCTCAGGCCCAGCATCGACATCGCCTTGTAGGTCTCGATCTCGCACAGGCGCTGCACGACGCGGCCTGTGCGCCGCTCTCCGGCCTTGTCGCGGGCAAAGACGGCAAAGCGCATGTGCCCGCCCGTATCAATGCGGAAATCCGACGCGATGATCAGCTCTCCGTCCAGCACCCGGCTGATGGCAAGGCTTTCGGGAACGAACCAGTCGTCGATCTTGACCGCGATGCCGTCGTCCGCATTGGCAAGCTCGATCCTGATCAAGGCAGAGGTGATCCGCACACCGGGGGCGGTGCGCAGCCAGTCGTCGGGAAACACCGAAAAGGTCGCCGCATCATAAGGCCGGTCCGCCACACCCTGCCCGAACACGGTGAAGGTCACGAATTCCGTATGGCTTTCCCATTTCAGCAGGTGCTTGCCGATCTGGCCTGAATAATGCGTGGCCCCCGGCTGCGGATGGGCCGCACCGAACCGGTCAAGCAGGGAAATCAGATGGGTGCGGTCGGCGTCGCGGTCACGGCCCGCGGCGTTCTGCGCAGGCTTAATCGCCAGATAGGCTGCCCGCGCCGGGGCCTGCACCGCGGGAAAGGGGCGTGCGTGCAATTCGTTCGCCAAGGCATAGCGCAGGGGATGGTCGGTAATGGCGGGCATAAATCTGGGGCTTTCGATAAACTGGTGTCAGCCTAGCGGGCATTTTCGCCGCGTAAATCAAAAAGACCTGTTGCCAGAAACACTTAGCGGCGCACGATTGCATACCGTGCGCCGCCTGACTGATCGGTTGAACGCCGAAAAAACCTTAGATCACAACCACATCAAGCGGCGGAAAGCCGTTGAAGCACACCGACGAATAGGTCGAGGTATAAGCGCCGGTGTTGCGGATCAGCACCCGGTCGCCGCTTTTCAGGGTCAGCGGCAGGTGCATGGGCCGCTTTTCATACAGCACATCGGCGGAATCACAGCTGGGTCCGGCCATGATGCAGGGCCCCGATGCATCGCCGTCCCGGTCTGTTTCGAACTGATACCGGATCGCTTCGCCTTCGGTTTCGGCCAGACCGGAAAATCGCCCGATCGACAGATAAACCCAGCGATGCACATCGCGGTCGGACTTGCGGCTGACCAGCATCACTTCGGACACGATCACGCCCGCCTCTGCCACCATGCCGCGACCGGGTTCCGCCATGATGCGGGGGATATGGCCGAACTTTTCTGTGACCAATTCGATCACGCGGCCCGCATAGACCGTGGGGGTGTCGATGGCTTCGCCGTAAAAGGCCGGGAATCCGCCGCCGATGTTCAGCAAGGTCAGATCATGCCCGGCCGCCTTGGCCGCGTTCCAGATTTCTGCCATCTGATCAAGGGTGGGTGCCCACATCTCTGCGCGGCGGGTCTGCGATCCGACGTGGAACGAAAAACCGACCGGGGTCAGACCCAGTTCCTTGGCATAATCCAGCAGCTTGAGTGCCAGTCCCGCATCGCAGCCGAATTTGCGGGTCAAGGGCCAGTCGGCCTCTGACGTCTCGACGATCAGGCGGATATAGACATCGGCGCCGGGGGCGTGTTCGGCGATCTTGTCCAGCTCTTCTTCGGCGTCTGCCGCGAACAGGGTGATCCCGGCGTCATGCGCCCAGGCGATGTCGGACGACCGCTTGATGGTGTTGCCATAGGAAATCGTGTCGGGCATGGCGCCTGCGGCCAGACACATCTCGATCTCGCCACGGCTCGCGGCGTCGAAATGGCTGCCCAGATGGACAAGCCGTTCCAGCACGGGTTTGGCCGGATTGGCCTTTACCGCGTAATGGATATCCGCGTGGCCCAGCCCCGCTTTCAGCGCGTTGTACTGGGTTTCCACCCGGTCGCAGTCGATGACAAGCGTCGGCTTGTCAAATGCGCGCGCAGCGACATAAGCGTCCAGTTTTGGGGTCGCGACACGAACAGGCGCTTGCGCGCCAGCAGTTGATGCAATCATGGTCATCTCCAAAAGACCCGGCCATTGAAGGGGATCAACCCGCTCCGAGACCGCTCAGTTCCAAGGGAGACGTTACCGTCGCTGCATAACTATGCAAAGTGCAGGCCAGAGGCGCGTGCGTTGGCGTCTATGCGCTGCATTTGAGCGAAAGCGGACCTTGATTCAAGCGAAACTTTTGCGCGCCGCGTATTTATTTTGCACCCGGCCCCGTGCGGGGCTAAACGCAGGCCATGCCCCGCACCATCCTGTTCAACAAACCCTTTGATGTTCTGTCGCAATTCACCGATGCGCGCAGCCCGACACCAAGGGCCACCCTGTCGGATTTCATATCCGTACCAAAGGTTTACCCCGCAGGCCGTCTGGACCGCGACAGCGAAGGCCTGCTGGTGCTGACCGACGACGGCGCGTTGCAGGCCCGCATCAGCGACCCCCGGTTCAAGGCTGCAAAAACCTATCTTGTGCAGGTCGAAGGCGTCCCCGATGACACCGCCCTGACCGCGCTTGGCCGGGGGGTCACGCTGAACGACGGACCCACCCGGCCCGCACAGGTGCGCCGCATCGCCCCACCCGCTCTCTGGCCCCGCGTGCCGTCGGTCCGGCTGCGCAAAACCGTGCCGGACACATGGCTGGAACTGACAATCACCGAAGGCCGCAACCGTCAGGTGCGCCGCATGACCGCCCATGTCGGCCATCCGACCCTGCGGTTGGTGCGCTGGCGGATCGGTGACTGGTCGCTGGACGCATTGCCCACCGGCCAGTGGCGTGACGCCTGACGCCGCAGTTGCAAGCCGGGCTCAGTTGTTGCCGTAAACCTCGACCTCGATCACCGCAGGTTCGGTGCCCAGCGTGCCAAGGTTGCTGCCAGTGGCCGTCACAGCCTTCATCGGGGCGCGGCCCGGCGCGTTGACCCGGTTGCCGATGAAATCGCCGTCCAGGTTGCCCGCAGCGCGGATGCGCTGACCGTCAAAGTTCAGGTCAGTCACGAAATCGGCCGTCCATGTCGATGCAAGCTCTTGCACCGCAGTATCGGTGTTGTCGCCGATCTGGGACCTGTTCGCGCCGATCGTGACCTGCCCGCCCACATCCGTGACGCCCACGACCCCGTTGCCGATGGGACGCACGCCTTTCAGATCGGTGATCTGGCCTTTCACCGTGCTGCGGGCAAA